>CAZPNH010000011.1:0-3947 GCA_964587635.1 uncultured Bordetella sp. | reverse complement strand
TACCGCCGCGGCCGCTACGTCGAATTCAACCTGGTCTACGACCGCGGCACCCTGTTCGGCCTGCAATCGGGCGGCCGCACGGAATCGATCCTGATGTCCCTGCCGCCCGCGGTCACCTGGCACTACGGCTGGACGCCCACGCCCGGCTCGCCCGAGGCGAAGCTTTACACGGATTTCCTGCCGCCCAGGGACTGGGTCTAGCGGCGGGACCTAGGGCAGCTCGCTCGCGCTGCGGAAATGCTTCTGCGCCTCGGCGGCGCGGCCTTCGCGCTCGGCAAGGCGGGCGAGTTCGAGGTGCGCCACGCGCGACGGCCCGAACGACAGGCTGGCTTCCAGGTAGTTCTGCGCCTTGCCCCAGAGTTCCGCCGCCACGCACAGCTTGCCCAGCGTGGCGAGCAGCTGCGGATCCTCCGCGTGCTCGCGCAGCCAGCGCTCGGCGCGCTCGATGCGCGCGCGCGCTTCATCCCGGGCCTTCTGGTGCTCCAGCGCGCGCACGTCGCCGTACAGGAGCACCAGCGCGCTGTTCCATTCGCTCGCGAGGCTGCGCTCGATCAGTTCGCGGGCCAGCGCCGCTTCGCCCAGCGCCATGGCGCGGCGCGCCGCGGCCGCCGCGACGCGTGGATGCGCCTGGTCGGCCGCGGGGATGCGCCGCAGGCGCGCTTCGAAGGAGCCGCGGTCGCCCGAATCGCGCGCCAGCAGCTCGATGTAGGCCTGCACGCGGTGCTCTTCGGCAATCGCGGCCGGAATAGCGCCGCGCTTGGCGAGGATGGCGGCAAGCCTGAGGACCTCTTCCCAGTTCTGCGCGCCGCGCTCGGCGCGCAGCTGCATGCGCGCGGTGGCGATGTGCTTGGGGCCGGTGCCATGCAGGCTCCTGAGCGCATTGCGCGCGCCCACGAAATCCCGCTCCTCGAGCAGCAGTTCGGCCTGCGTCAGCAGGCGTGCCGCATGCAGCGTCTCGCCCGCGGCGCCGGCGCGCTCCAGCCACAGGTCGCGGCGCTCGAACTCGCGCAGCTGCTGCGCGGCGCGCGCCGCGATCAGCGCAGCCAGCCCGGGCGCGACGCCCGCCTCCCAGGCGAGCGCGGCCTCCTTTTCGGCGCGCGCGAAGCGGCCCTCGAAATGGCATTGCAGCGCCGCGGTCAGCGCGCTCTGCGCATGTTCGCGCTTGCGCCGTTCGCGGAAAGCGCGCACCTGCGCCGGCAGCGCCAGCGTATGGCCGATCAGCCGGACCGCGGCGTAGGACACGGCGAACGCCGCCGCCAGCGCCAGCACGAACAGCAGCAGCGACACCTCGACGCGCCAGGGCGGATAGACGAGGAGCACGTAGCCGTCGCCGACGCGGCCGACGAGCGCAAGCGCCACCGCCGCGGCGAATACCGCCAGCAGCCAGAACAGCCCGCGCATCAGGCGCTTCTCAAGAGCCGCCCCGCTCGCGGCGCGCTTTGAAGGCGCGTACCGCCTCGAGGCTGTCGGTGATGGACGGCGGCTCGAAGCTGACCGAGGCAGAGGAGAGCTGCTTCAGCTGCGCGAGCGCGCTCTGCGATCCCTTGGCCCGGGCATCGAAATAGCGCTGGATCCACGCCTGCGCCACGCGCAGGTCCTCGCGGTAGCCGGCCTCGTCGCGCGTCAGCAGCGCGAGGCGCGCGTTGAGCAGCCGCAGCTTGAGGTTTTCACGCAGGAACCAGGCCTGCTGCGGCGGCAGCAGCGGCGGCTCGGGCGCGTCGACCCGGCGCACCACCACGAGCTGGCGCAGCTCCTTCCAGACTTCGCCGCCCAGGCGCGCGAAAAAACCGTCCTGCGGCTGCGCCGCGGGCATGGTCCCCTTCGCGGGCGCGGGACGCTCGACGCGCTCGTCGAAGGCCAGCGGCAGCGCATCCACCGATGACACCAGGCGATCGAGCGTCAGCGAAAGGCCCGGCACGTCCAGCGCCGGCAGCGACTTCAGGCGATCGATGTCCCGGATGAGCGCCCGGCGCACCGGCAGGAACTGCGGCCGGTCGACGCGCGACAGACGCCCTTCCGCCAGCTGCAGCGCGAGCAGCGCCGCGCGCACGTTGCCCGAGAGCTGCAGCTGCTGCTGCGCGATCGCCAGTACCTGTTCGATTTCCGCCAGCTGCCATTCGTCCCGGTTGCGCGCCAGTTCCTGGTACAGCGCCTCCAGCGCGACCTGCTGGTTCTGCGACTCCGCGAGGCGGGTTTCGAGCGCGCCGATATTGGCCTGCGCGTCGCGCAGCGACTCCATCGCCTGGCGCCCGAGCGTGCGCGCTTCCCGGCTCTCGCCCTCGATCTCGTGCAGGCGCCGGGCGAGTTCCTCCTGCGTCGCGCCGATGCGGCCGCGCGTATCCAGCCAGAGCGCCGCGACGATGACCGCGAGCACCAGCAGCGCGACGGCGAATACACGCTGGCGCGTGCGCGAAACCAGGTTGTCCGCCGGAACCGTGTCCATGCGCTAAGTTTTATCCCGCGCCGCCGAAGTATGCAACCAGCGCCGCCAGCACGTCTGCGTCGCGCGGCCCGGCGATGATCGGCCGCGCCAGGCCGCGCCGCACGGCCTCGTCCGCCACGCGCGCGTGCGGGACGAAGACCGGAACGGCCGACAGGCGCGCCGCCGCGCCCTCGCCCAGCATGTCGATGAAGTTCGCCAGGCCCTCGACGGAGGACAGGGTGACCGCATCCACGCCGGCGGCCCAGGCGCCGCGCAGCGCTTCCCCCGCCGCCGGCCGCACCCGCCGGTAGCAGGGCGCGTATTCGACGCTCGCGCCGCGCGCCGCGAGCGCTTCGCCGAGCAGCTGGCGCCCGCCGTCGCCGCGGAAAATCACGATCCGCCTGCCGGCCACATTCGCGAGCTCGGGCAAGGCAAGCAGCGCCTCGCTGTCGGATTGCGCGGGCGGCGCGATGACACCGGCAAAACCGCGCGCCTCCAGTTCCTCCCGGCTGCCCATGCCGACGGTCGCCGCTTTCAGCCGCACGGGCCATGGCCTGGGCGCGAGCAGCGCCAGGGCGCTGCGGACCGCATTTCTGCTGACGAAGATCGCGATGTCGAACGATGCCAGCCGGTCGGCCGCGGCGAGGAAGGGCGCCGGATCGTCGAGCGCCCGGATCTCGATGGCGGGGATACGCAGCGCCTCCCCGCCCGCCTCGCGGATCAGGCGCGCGAGTCCTTCCGCCTGCGCCTGCGGGCGCGTCACCACGACCCGCCGGCCGGAAAGAGGCGCGGCTGGCGGCTTCATTGCCCCAGCGCGGCGAGAATCTCCACGGCGCCGCGCTCCCGCAGAAGATTCGCCACGCGCAGGCCAAGCGCTTCGGCGGCCTGCGGATCGCCTTCGCCTTCAGCCCGCACGACCCGCTTGCCGTCCGGGGAAGCGACGAGCGCACGCAGGCGGACACGGTTGCCGGCGATTTCCGCGAACGCGCCCAGCGGGATGGTGCAGCTGCCGCCGAGCGAGCGATTCACCTGGCGCTCGGCCCGCACGCAGGCGCTGGTATGGCCGTCGTTCAGCGGCTCGAGAATTTTCAGCAGGTCGGTACGCGCGGCCAGGCATTCGATGCCGAGCGCGGCCTGACCCGCGGCAGGCAGGCTTTCCTCCACGGAGAGATGGCTGCGGATGCGGCCGGCCAGCCCGAGCCGCTTGAGGCCCGCCGCCGCCAGCACGATGGCCGCGTAGTCGCCGCGATCCAGCTTGGCGATGCGCGTGTCGACGTTGCCGCGCAACGGCCGGATGTCGAGCGCGGGATAGCGCGCCGCGACCTGCGCCTGGCGCCGCAGGCTGGACGTGCCGACCACCGCGCCCGCCGGCAGCGCGGCGAGCTGCGCATAGTTCGCCGACACCAGCGCGTCGCGCGGATCCTCGCGCTCGAGGATTGCGGCCAGCGCGAAGCCCGGCGGCAGGTCCGCCGGCACGTCCTTCATCGAATGCACCGCGATCTCGGCGCGGCCCTCGGCGAGCGCG
>CAZPNH010000010.1:0-13440 GCA_964587635.1 uncultured Bordetella sp. | reverse complement strand
CGCGGCGAGGCCGAGCAGGAAGGCCGAGCCCGACAGGTGGTAGATAAGCCAGCTGGTGGCGATCAGCTGCAGCCAGGTGCCGGTCTGCGATATGCCCTGGCCGGCGAAATACAGCCGGTAGTCGCGATGGCGAAATGCCCGCAGGCTATGGGGCAGGGGCACGGCGTCGCTGGTTACAATGCATCAGGAGGATTATGGGGTGAAACTCACGCCGACCGGCGAAACGCTGGGCGCCACCGTTGAAGGCCTGGACTTGTCCATGCCTTTGTCCGCAAGCGCTCTCGACGAAGTCATGCAGGCGCTCGGGCGCCATGGCGTGCTGCGCTTTCCAGCACAGTCTTTAAGCGGGATGGACCTCAAACGCTTCAGCGCGCAGCTGGGCGACCTGGAAATCAACGTGGCGAACGCCTTCCAGGAGCCCGGCATCCCGGAAGTGATGATTCTTTCCAACATCGTCGAAAACGGCAAACCGGTCGGCCTCTCCGACGCCGGACAGGACTGGCACACCGACATGTCCTACAGCCGGCAGATCGCTTTCGCCAACGTGCTGTACGGCATCAAGATTCCGCGGCGCGGCGGCAAGTCCCTCGGCTCGACCGAATTCTGCAGCATGCGCGCGGCCTACGACGGCCTGCCCGCGAAGCTCAAGCGGGACTTGGAAGGCAAGACGGTGCTGCACGATTTCAACAAATTCTGGGACAAAATGCGTGCCAGGGAGGGCAGCCGGCGCGCGCCGCTGACCGAGGCGCAGAGGAAAGCCAAGCCGCCGGTGTCGCACCCGATATTCCTCACGCACCCGCTCACCGGCCGCAAGGTGCTGTACGCCAATCCCGGCTACTCGATGCGCATCAACGAGTTGCCGGAAAGGGAGAGCGGCGAGATTCTCGAGTTCCTCTTCGAGCACCAGACCAAACCCGAGTACCGCTACGCCTTCCACTGGAACGAGGGCGACGTGCTGGTCTGGGAGGACTTCGGCACCATCCACAATGCCATCGCCGACTACGGGCCGGACGAGCACCGCCTGATCAAGCGCTGCCAGGTGATGGCGACGCGATTCTTCAGGAACGGAGAGCCATGACGAAAAAGTTTTTGCTGGGAATAGTGTTTTTATCCCTGTGGGGAAATTCTTTTGCGCAAAACTACCCCAATAAGCCCGTACGGCTGATCGTCGGCTTCGGCGCCGGCGGGCCGACCGACGTCATCGCGCGCTACATCGCGCAGGACCTCACCGTCTCGATGGGACAGAGTTTCATCGTCGAAAACCGGCCCGGCGCCAACGCCATCATCGGCACCGAGGCGGTCGCCCATGCGGCCCCGGACGGCTACACGCTGCTGTTTTCGTCGCTGTCGCTGCTGGTCAATCCGCTGCTGCCGGGAGCCAAGGCGAATTACGATCCTTTCAAGGATTTTGCACCGGTCAGCAATGCCGCGAATCTGCCGATGGTGGTGGTCGTCGCCGCCGGCAGCCCGATCGGCTCGATGCGGGATCTCGTGGCCCAGGCGAAGGCGAAGCCTGGGGAACTCAGCTATGCCACCTCGGGCATCGGCGGCTCGACCCACCTTGCCGGCGCGATGCTGGAAACCATGACCGGATCTAAGATGATCAACGTGCCCTTCAAGGGCAACGGCCCGGCGCTCCTCGATGTGCTGGCCGGGCGCGTGACCTTCATGTTCTACCCCGTGGTCGGCATCGCCGACCAGATCGCGGCGAAGAAACTGAAAGCACTGGCCGTCGGCACGGCGGCGCCGCATCCCGATTTTCCCGGCATCCCCACTATGGCTGAGGTGGGATTTGCGGGGCTGGAGCAGACCGCGCCCTGGGTCGGCATGCTGGCGCCGGCCGGCACGCCGCCCGCGATCGTCAACCGGCTGGCCGAGGAGGTGCGCAAGTCGCTCGCGCGGCCGGAAACGCGCGAGCGCATGAAATCGCAGGGCGCGGTCATCATCGGCGATACGCCGGCGGAGTTCGCGGCGTTCCTGAAAAAGGACAACGAGCGCTGGACGCAGGTCATCAAGGCCTCCGGCGTGAAAGCGGAATGAGCCGCAAGGTCGACCGGAAAATGCTGGATTCGGTCCGCAATTTCTACGCCGCTGGATTGAATTTCCGCGCGCACGTCGAT
Source organism: uncultured Bordetella sp. (assembly GCA_964587635.1). Classification (GTDB taxonomy): domain Bacteria; phylum Pseudomonadota; class Gammaproteobacteria; order Burkholderiales; family SG8-39; genus RBG-16-66-20. The sequence goes on along the minus strand of CAZPNH010000010.1, from coordinate 11,320 downwards.
TGGGCGAACCAGCATCACGGCACCAGCTTCAAGGTTCCCACGCAGGCCGACATCGGCTACCGGTCGCCCAATGCGTTCATCCTCCATGGCGAAGACATCGTGATCCCGAAGGACTCCGCCGGCCCCGTCGAGTTCGAGGGTGAATTGGTCGCCGTAGTTGGGAAAACGGCAAAAAACGTAAGCGAAAGAGAAGCCCTGCAATACGTCGCGGGCTATACGCTTGGCAACGACGTGAGCGAGCGCGGCTGGCAGAAAAGCGACCGCACGCTGTGGCGAGCGAAGAACAGCGATACCTTCAAGCCGATGGGGCCGGCCATCGTCGGCGGCATCGATCCCATGGCGCAGCGGATCGAGGTGCGCCTCAATGGCAGGACGGTTTCCAGCTACAGTACCGCCGGCATGATATTCAGCGTGGCGCATTTCATCTCCCGGATGTCGCAGTACCTGACCCTGCATCCCGGCGACGTGGTCTGGTTCGGCTGCGATGGTCCGACCGTGCCCGCGCTGCAGCCTGGCGACCTGGTTGAGATCGTGAACGAGCGCATCGGCGTGCTGGCGAATCGCGTGGTGCGCGCCGCATGAAGGCGTTCAACATCGAGGAGCTGCGGCTCGCGGCGCAGCGCCGCCTGCCGCGCGCGGTGTTCGACTTCATCGATGGCGGTGCGGAGGACGAGCGCACGCTGGCGGGCAACCGTGCAGCGTTTGCGAACGCGAAACTCCTCCGGAGGGTGCTGGTGGGAGTTGCTTCCGTGGATACCGGCGCCCGCATTCTTGGTTCCCCGTCCAAACTTCCCATCGCCATCGCGCCCACGGGCGCGGTCGGCTTCGGCTGGCGCGGCGGCGACATCGCCGTGGCGAAGGCGGCGGCCGATTTCGGCATCCCGTTCTCGCTCTCGACCTCGGCGACCGCGAGCATCGAGAAAATCGCCGAGGCGGCGCCCGGGCGGCACTGGTTCCAGGCCTACTTCTTCAAGAACCGCGAATACTGCTTCGGCCTGATCGAGCGCGCGCGCCGGGCGGGCTACGACACGCTCATGGTGACCGCGGACCTGCCGGTGGGCGGCAAGCGCGAGCGCGACTTCCGCAACGACTTCTCGATTCCGTTCCGCTTCACGCCGAGAAATGTCCTCGATTTCGCCACGCGCCCGGCCTGGGCGCTGGACATGCTGCTGCGCGGCGTGCCGGCCCTGGAAAACCTCACCGGCATGGCGATGGCGAACGAGAGCACCCGCAACATCGTGTCCTCGGTGGGGCGCGACCAGGATGCCTCGCTCGACTGGGAAGTGATCAAGCGCGTGCGCGGCGCCTGGCCCGGCAAGCTGCTCATCAAGGGCGTGGTGCATCCCGCCGACGCCGAGAAGGCGGTTTCGCTGGGATGCGACGGCGTGATCGTCTCGAACCACGGCGGCCGGCAGCTGGACGGCGAAATCGCCTCGTTCGACGCGCTGCCCGGCGTGGCGCGCGCGATCGGCGGCAAGGCGAGCGTGCTCATGGACGGCGGCATCCGGCGCGGCTCGGACATCGTCAAGGCGCTCGCGCGAGGCGCCGAGGCCGTGATGATCGGCCGCGCGACCTACTACGGCGTGTGCGCGGCCGGCGAAGAGGGCGCGCGGCGCGCGCTGGAGATTCTCAGCGACGAGCTCGTGCGCACCATGCAGCTTTGCGGCGCGCGCAGCATCGGCGACATCGGACCGGAGGTACTCGCCTCATGAGCGATCAATCCGCCAACCCCGCAAACCCCGAAAGCCCGGGCAAGCCCTGGTACCGGAACTGGAAGGTGATGCTGCCGATCTGGCTGGCGATGATTCTCTTCGCCTGGTGGGCCAACGAGAAGCGCGTGGACGCCAAGGTGATCGCCGGCAGCGTGGTGGTGGTCGGCCTCGTCACCAACGCCTTCGCCTGGCTGCTCGGCATCATCGCGCTGGTGCCGCTGATCGGGCCGCTCATCGTCAAGGTGCTGTCAATCGGCTTCATCTGGCTGCTGAACGCCGTCGGCTACCTGGTCTCGTTCATCGCCATCAAGCGCGGCTATTCGCAGGACGTGCTGACCTACCGGGGATTGACGATCGCCGTCATCATCGGCATCGTGATCGGCTATGTGCTGGGCAAACTCATCTAGGGAGCGGCGGTGACTCCAGTTTCGCGAATCTGCATGTTCGTCGTTGCGGCGCTGTTTGCCGGCGCCGCCGGCGCGCAGTCCTGGCCTGCCAGACCGCTGCACATCATCGTTCCCTTTCCGCCGGGCGGCGCGGTGGACATCCTCGGGCGCGCGGTGGGGCAGAAGCTGGGGGACGCGCTGGGCGAGAGCGTGGTGATCGACAATCGCGCCGGCGCGGGCGGCGTCGTCGGCACCGAGGCGGCGGCCAAATCGCCGGCGGACGGCTACACGCTGCTGATGGGATCGACCAGCACGATCTCGATCAATCCGGCGCTGGTGTCGAAGCCGACCTACGATCCGGCGCACGATTTCCTGCCCATTTCCCAGCTGGCTTTCGTGCCGCACATGCTGGTCATCGGCGCCGCGGTCCCGGCGGCGAACCTGCGCGAGTTCATCGCCTACGTGAAAGCGAACCCGGGGCGCGTCAACTATGCGTCCGCGGGCAACGGCACGCCGCACCACATCGCAGGCGAAATGTTCAAGCAGGCGGCCGGCGTGGACATGGTGCATGTGCCTTACAAGGGAACCGGGCCGGCGATCAACGATCTGCTGGCCGGGCAAGTGTCGTTCATGTCCGTCGAGATCCTCGCGGCGCTGCCGCACGTGCGCGCCGGCAAGCTGCGCGCGCTTGGCGTCGCCACGAGTGCCCGCTCCGACGTGGCGCCCGAAGTGCCGACCGTCGCCGAGGCCGGCCTGCCCGGTTTCGAGGTGACCTCCTGGTATGGCGTGTTCGCGCCGGCGGGAACACCCGCGCCCATCATCCAGCGCGTCGCCGCCGAGATGGCCAGGGCCGTCGCGCAGGCGGATTTCCGCGAGCGGCTCGCGAGCCTGGGCGCGTCGCCCGTGGGCAGCGGGCCGGAAGAATTCGCCCGTTTCCTCCGGTCGGAGAATGCGCGCTGGGCGAATGCCGTGCGCGTCTCGGGCGCGAAGCAGGACTAGACTGGCGCCCATGGACCTGTCCGCTACGCCGCCCGCCCTCAGCAAGCGTTTTCGTACGCGGCGCCTTTCCGCCGTTTTCGGCGTCGAGATCGAGGACCTGGACCTGCGCCGCGAGCTGGCGGACGAGGACATCGCCGAAATCCGGCGGCTGTGGAATACCTGCGGCCTGGTGCTGATCCGCGGCCAGGACTTCAGCATCGCGCAGCACATCGCCTTCAGCCGCCGCTTTGGCGTGCTGGACCTCAACGAAACGCTGGTGCCGTTCCGCCATGCAGAGCATCCCGAACTGCTGGTGCTCTCCACCATCCCGGTCGACGGCAAGCCGTCGAAGAGCGAAAACGTCGGCCGCCACTGGCACACCGACCTGTCGTACACCACGCGGCCGCCGCTGGGCTCGCTGTTCCATTGCCACGTGATTCCCGAGGTGGGCGGCGACACGGTATTCGCCAGCATGGCCGCCGCCTACGACGCGCTGAGCGAAAGCTTCAAGAAGCTCATCGGCGGGCTCGAGGCGGTGCACGACTACATGCAGGTCGAGAACATGAAAAAGCGCGACCCGGCGCTGGTCGCCGAACTGCGCAAGCTGAATCCTCCGGTGGCGCAGCCGCTGGTGCGCGTCCATCCCGAGACCGGACGCAAGGGGCTCTACCTGGGCGAGCAGGTGGCGCGGCGCATCGCGGGCATGAGCGAAAAGGAAAGCGCCGGCATCCTCGCTTTCCTGCACCAGCACGCCGCCGATCCGCTGTTCACCTACCGGCACCGCTACCGCGTGCACGATCTCGTCCTGTGGGACAACCGCCAGCTCATGCATCTCGCGCTGGCGGATTTCCCGCCCGGCGCGCGCCGCTACTGCGTGAGGACGACGATCGTCGGCTCGCCTTCGGGGCGCATTTTCGAAGGCTAGGAACTGCAGGACAGGGCCGAGCAGCCGGCCTTGTGGCGCGCCCACTCCGGCCGCCGCGCGGACAGCTCGCGGTGTTCCGGCTGCTCGTCGAAGGGACGCTGCAGCACCGCCATCAGCCGTTCCATCACCGAGGCGTCGCCGCCCGCGAGCGCGTCGATCGCCTGCTGTGCGAGGTAGTTGCGGAACACGTACTTCGGATTCGCCGCGTTCATGCGTTCAACGCGTCCCTGTTCGCTGCGTGATCTTGATGCGTATTTCTCCAACCAGGCGGCCAGGTTGTCGTGCTTTGCATCGTCCGCATAGAACGCGGGGCGGAGCGCATCCAGGGTGGGAGTCGCCAGGTTGCGGAAGAAAATCGTGAAATCCGTTTCGGTTTCCTGCAGCGCTGCAAAGAGACCCGCGACCAGTTCCTCGTCGCCCGGCTGATCGAGCGACGCCAGGCCGAGCTTCTGCGCGAGCGCCTTCTGCCAGCCCGCGCGGAAGGTTTCCGCGTAGAGCGCCAGGCCTTCGCGCAGCTGCGCCTCGTCGGGAATCAGCGGCAGCAGCGCCTCGGCCAGGCGCGTGAGGTTCCATTCGGCGATGTGCGGCTGGTTGCCGTAGCAGTAGCGCCGGCCTTCCGCGTCGGTGGTGTTCGGCGTCCATTCCAGGTCGTAGCCTTCCAGCCAGCCGTAGGGGCCGTAGTCGATGGTCAGGCCGAGGATGGACAGGTTGTCGGTATTCATCACGCCGTGCACGAAACCGAGGTGCATCCAGCCCACCATCAGCAGCGCGGTGCGCCTGCAGATCTCGCGGTACCAGTCGGCGTAGGTCGCCACGCCGGGAAAGTGCTCGCGCATCACGTAGTCGGCGAGTTTTTTCAGCGATTCGTCTTCGCTGCGCGCCGTGAGGATCTGGAAATTGCCGAAGCGCACGAAGGAGGGCGCCACGCGGCAGACGATGGCGCCCGGTTCCGGCGCCGCATGGCCGTCGTAGAACATGTCGCGCACCACGTCCTCGCCGGTGCCGGCGAGGCTGAGCGCGCGCGTGGTGGGCACGCCGAGCCAGTGCATGGCTTCGCTGCACATGAACTCGCGCACCGAGGAGCGCAGCACCGCGCGCCCGTCCGCGGTGCGCGAATACGGCGTGCGTCCCGCGCCCTTGAGCTGCAGTTCCTGGCGCGTGCCGTCCGTGGCGATGACTTCGCCGACCGTGATGGCGCGGCCGTCGCCGAGTTGCCCCGCCCAGTGGCCGAACTGGTGCCCGCCGTAGCGGGCCGCGTAAGGCTGCATGCCCGGCAGCACGCGGCTGCCGCCGAGCACCTCCGCCGCCGGGCCCGTCGCGGCCGGGCGCACGATGCCGAGCAGCCTGCCCACGTCTTCCGACCAGCCGAGCAGGCGCGGCGCCGCCACCGGCGTCGGCTCGACGCGCGTATAGGCGGCGTTGCTGACCTGGCGCGGGAAATTCCGGAGGTCGGGATCCGCCGGCAGCGCGCCGGCGAAGCTGTTCTCGAACTCCAGCGCGGTCAGGTCAGCCGCTGCGGCGCCTAGCTTGGGATGGGGCCGGTTCAATCGAACTCCGGGACGGAAACCCCGATTCTAGACGCAACTCAGGGCGCGGCCGTCGGCTTGATGCCGATGCTCTGGAAGACCTTCGCCGCGTTCTCGCGGTCGGCCTTCACGAAGACCGCGAACTGCTCGGCAGAACTGATGGCGCTGTCGATGGTGTAGCTCTTGTAGAACTCCTGTACCTGCGGCGTGCGTACGGCCTTTGCAAACTCGCCGTTCAACTGTTCGATGATGACTTTTGGCGTCGCCGCCGGCGCGAAGATGCCGAAATAGCTCACCAGCCCGGGATCGCCGCCCTGTTCCGCGAGCGTCGGCAGGTCGGGCATGTAGACCGAGCGCCGGTCGCCCACGGCGACGAGCGCCTTCATCTTGCCGGACTTGATGTGCGGCAGCGCCGTGCCGAACCCCACGAAGGTGATGTGAATCTCGCCCGAGAGCACCGCCGGAATGGTGCCGGCCGAGCCCTTGTAGGGAACGGCGACGATATCCACGCCCGCCTGGCGCGCGACCCAGCGCAGGTAGACGTCGGGAATCGTGGCGGCGCCCCAGGTGCCCCAGTTGAGCTTGCCCGGGTTGGCTTTCGCGTAGGCGAGCATGCCCTTATAGGAATCGAAGGGCGCACCGGCGTTGGCGACGAGCAGGTTGTTGGTGAATCCGAGGTTGATCACGGGCGCGAAATCCTTCTCCGCGTCGTAGGGCAGGTTGGTGAACAGCTGCGGGTTGTACGACAGGCTGTCGGGCACCGTGATGCAGGTGGTGAGGCCGTCGGGATCGGCCCTGGCGCACTGCTGCATGCCGATCATGGTGCTGCCGCCCGGGCGGTTTTCCACCAGCACCGGGCGCGCGGCGATTTCGCCGAGCCGGGCGGCGACCGCGCGCGCCACCGCGTCGGTGACGCCGCCGGCCGCGTACGGCACGATGATATGCATGGGCTTGCCCGGCGGCAGCTGACCAAGGGCGGATGCCGAGAGCCCGAGCGCGAGCGCGAATCCCGCGGCGATGGATTTCATGGCTGCTTCCTCCGGTACGGCGGCGTCATGCCGACGATGCGACGCATGATGATGAAGAACTGGCTTTTCTGCGCGGGCGAGAGCGGCGCGAGCAGGCGCGCCTGCGAGCGCCGCACCGCGGCCTGCATGCCGGTGAGCAGCTTGCGCCCCGCGGGCGCCAGGGTGAGCACGCGCGCGCGCCGATCGACGCTCGAATCGGCGCGCTGCACGAAGCCGCGGCCGCAGAGCCGCGTCACGATGTGGCCGACGGTCACCTTGTCCAGCGCGACCAGCGCGGCGAGCGTGGCCTGGTCCACGCCCGGATGCCTGAAGAGCGCGGTCATGATGACGTGCTGCGCGGGCGTGACGCCGTAGCGCGAGGTCTCGGCATCGAAAATGGCCGCGGTGAGCTGGTGGGCGCGGCGCACCAGGTGGCCGGGCTTGTCGTCCAGGTCGGCGATGTTGGTCCGGCGCGGCGCCGGTTTCATGCGGCGTTCACGCGCAGCTCGGCGGCAGGAACTCGAAGCGGTCCGCCGGGAACTTGTCCTCGATGTCGGTGGTTTTCCAGTTCAGGTCGATGGGGTGCGCTGACTCCATGAAGGTCATCGCCAGGTCGAGCAGCCGCCGCGCGTCCGCCGGCATCTCGTCGAGCGGAAACTGGTTCAGGTACAGCGTGATCTCGTCCATGCGGGGCAGCATCGCCTCGTAGAACGGGCGCAGCTCCTCGATGCTGTGCGCGACGAGGTTGTCGTGGCGCTCCTTCTCCGTCGCCAGCGCCCAGACTTCGGTGAAGCGCTCGAGGGCGGCGAATTGCAGCGGCAGCAATACGATCATGGCAGCGCGATCATGTCTTCGGCAACCTTGAAATGGTGCTGGATCGGCAGCTCCTGCCGCGACAGGTGGATGTGCTGCATCACGCCCGACATCAAGGCATCCTGCGTGGCTTCCAGCGTGTTCAGGTCCTCGCGCAGCACCTCGCGGGCGCGCACCTTGGAGAAGGCCTGCCCCAGGCGTTCGCCGGCGTTCTTCGCCTTGTAGAACAGGCGCTCCGCGCGGATCAGCGTGCGGACTTCGTCGACCGGCCAGAACCAGATCGCCAGGTGCCAGGAGCGGCTGTTGAGCATCACGAGATTCGGGAACAGCTTGATGACGTCGAAGGCCCAGAGATCGCTGCGCAGCGGGTTCACGCCCGGCGGCAGGTCGCTCTGCTCCGTGTCGAACGCGGGCGTCAGCTTGCGGCCGTATTTATAGGCCGCAACCTCGGCCGGCGTTTCCACGTGGTCCGGATTGCGCGGCGCGGAATAGCGCGTGTGGCGCTCCTGGGTTTCGATCAGCGGGCGATGGCGCTGCGGGTTGGATTTTCCGCCCTGGTAGTCGGGCGCCGTCAGCCGGTGCAGGTACTTGGTGTGATAGCCCTCGATGAAGGCACCGATCGCCATGTTCCAGTTGCAGTTCACTTCGACCTGGTAGCGGGTGAGCTTTTCCTTGTTGGAGAAATAGCCGTCGAACTGGCCGTACATCTCGCCGATCCACTCGCGCAGCGTCCAGCGCGGCTGCTTTTCGAAGTTGACGAACACGAAGCCCTGCCAGACCTCGGTGGTGACGGGGATCAGCCCCAGCGCGCACTTGTCCAGCTTCTCGAACTGCGCCTCGTCCGGCACCTCCAGCAGTTCGCCCTTGCCGGAAAACACCCAGCCGTGGAAGCCGCAGGCGAAGTTGACCTTGCTGCCGATGCCCGAGCGCACCAGCTTGTTGCCGCGGTGGCGGCAGATGTTGTGGAAGCCCCGGATCACGCCGTCCCTGGCGCGCACGATCAGCAGCGAGGCCTTGAAGGTCGGCACCTCCACCACGCGGTAGCCGCCCTTCTCGGGCAGGTCGAGCGTGTGCGCGACGCACAGCCAGGCGCGGCGGAAGATCTTCTCCTTCTCCTGCGCGTAGTACCCGGGCGAGATCTTCTCGAGGATGTCGATGCGGTCCTTGAGGCCGCTCTGGTCCCCGCGGATCACGGACTGCACGCTGTCGGCCATGGCCGGGAATCTCCGGGATTAGTAAGCTAACTAACTAATTCCAAGTATCGCCGCCGGGCGGAGCGCTTGTCAATCCGGCTGCGGCGGGCGGCGGCCCTTCCCGACGGCCGGGGACCGGCCCGTTTGCCCGGGTCATTACATTCCAGACCGGTCCGCGCTATCCTTCCTCCCGGATACTTTCCTGGGGAGGAAAAATGGCTATTCCAGCGCGCTATGCGAGTGACGGCGGCACGAACCTGCGGCTGCTGATGCGGGACGTGGTCATCGTGGGGGTGGTTCTCATCGCGCTGTCCGCGCTGTGGCCCTTCTACTCGGTGCCGACCGGTAGCCGCGGCGTGATCACGCAGTTCGGCAAAATCGTCGGCGTGGAAGGCGAGGGCCTGGCGATCCTGCCGCCGTGGCAGAAGCTCTACAACTTCAGCATTCGCGCGGAGCAGGCCGACATCGAGAAGGCGGAGGGCAGCACCAGCGACACGCAGCCCGTGCATGTCAGCCTGACGGTGCGCTACAGCATCGCCACCGACAAGGTCGCGGAGGTGTTCGAGAAATATTCCCACGACGGCAATCTGTCGTCCTACGTGCAGACCGCCACGCAGGAGATTTTCAAGGCAGTGACGGCGAAATACACCGCGCCCGACCTGATCAACAAGCGGGCCCAGGTATCGGGGGACATCGGCCAGGCGCTGCGCGAGAAACTGGCGATCTACGGCGCGCAGGTCATCAACATCGACATGCGCAACTTCGCCTTCTCGGAGTCCTACATGCGGGCGATCAACGAGAAGGTGACGCAGGAGCAGCTGCGCCTGGGGGCCGAGAACAAGCTGAAGACCGTCGAAGCCGAGCAGAAGCAGAAGGTGGCGATCGCCGAAGCGGAGGCAAGCGCCGCCAAGGCGCGTGCCGACGGCGAAGCCTATGCCAACCTGGCGGTGGCGAAGGCCCAGGCCGAGGCGCTGAAACTGCAGAACGCCGCGCTGGTGCAGAGCAAGGAGGTGCTGGAACTGCGGCGCATCGAGGTGGAGAAAATCAAGGCGGAGAAATGGAACGGGGCGCTGCCGTCGGCGATCTATGCGGGCGCGCCGATTCCCTTCTTGAACGTCAGCAAGTAGCCGGTGCCGCGCGCTTCATTCTTCGCATGTTCAGGGACGGACCGCTCAGCCGCAAGCCGCCGGAAGAAATCCGCTACGGCGTGGGTAAATCCGCGGTAGGACCCGTGCTCGTCGCGTCCAGCGACAAGGGCGTCGTCACCATCATGGTGCGCAAGAAGCAGGCTCAGCTCGTTCGGGATATCGAGGCGCGATTTCCCAGGGCGGATCTCATTCGCGATGAAAGGGGCTGCGCGCCGACCGTCGCGAAAGTCGTCAGGTACATCGCCGCGCCCTTCGGACGCTTCGATCTGCCGCTGGACATCCGCGGCACAGAGCTGCAACGGCGCGTCTGGAACGAGGTGCGCAGGATTCCGTTCGGGCAGACCTCGACCTACTCTAAGATCGCCGAGGCGATCGGCGCGCCGAAAGCGATCCGTGCCGTGGCGAATTCCTGCTCGCGCAGCTGGTTCGCTTTTGCCGTTCCCTGCCACCGGGTGCTGCACAAGGGCGGCGCGAGCCCCGGCAATCGCCGCGACGGCCGCCAGTACCGGTGGGTCGACTATGAAGCGAAGCTGAACGCGAAGCGGTTGAAGCGCGGCTGATCCGAGGAAAGTCGCGCGCAGAAAAAATGGTGGAGGCGGCGGGAATCGAACTTTGAATCTTCACAGCCGCATCAACTGTTTATAGCAGACTTGGGGCCAGCTTGGGCCAAACGCTCCATGATTCGCTGACCTGCCGACTTATCAACGTCAGGTATCCAGCGCCCGTAGCGTTTGCGGATCATTCCCCAGTCCTTGTGGCCCATTTGCTTTGCCACCCATAGCGGGTTCTCACCAGCCGAAAGAATCGTGCTGGCGTACGTATGGCGCGTTTGGTAGGGATTCCGATAGGGTACCCCCGCCCGTTTAAGCGCGGGCTCCCACGCGGTCCTACGAATCTGCCCGTCCGTTTCCCACGGCTTGTTTGTCCGAGGGTTATGGAACACCCGGCCAGCAAGGAGAAGCGTGTGCTGCTTCTGAGCGTTCAGCGCCTCCAATGCTGGAGGCAGCAGCAGGACTTCCCGTTCGCCCGCTTTAGTCTTGGGCTGCTTGACCACCTTTCGGACCGACGCTCGACGCACCCAAATAACGCCCTTGTTCCAATCAATGTCGCCCCACTCAAGCGCGATCAGCTCAGACGTGCGAAGCCCGGTCCAGAAGGCGAACTGAAAGAAATTGGCCGATTGCCCTGTGCAAGCGTCCAGAATCCGCTGGACCTCGTCGGGAGAGAAGGGGTCTGGTTCCTCAAGGCGATTCGGGAGGTTTTTGATTCGATCAGCCGGGTTCCGTTTCAAGACTTCATCCGCAAACGCATCGCCCAGGACAGCCCGTAGCGGAATGAGGATATTGTTTTTCCGCTTATTCGAAATCTTGTCCAACGAAGCAAGCCACGCCCGAATATCCGCCGTGGTCAGGTCGCTCAGCTGGACCTTCCCAAATCTCGGCCTAAGGTGATGCTCAACCGCGCTGTTGTAGTCGCGCCAAGTGCTGTATTCCAACCGCTGTTTTGACGCTTTTAGAAATTCGTCTAGCCCTTCTCCGATCGTTTTGCGAACGACCCTGCTTAGCTGCTTTGCCCGAGGACTGTCCGGAAAATAATCGACGTAGTTGAATGTCCCCATCGCAATCGCATGAA
>CAZPNH010000009.1:0-13605 GCA_964587635.1 uncultured Bordetella sp. | reverse complement strand
GCCGATGCGCCGGCTCGGCGTGCTGTGGGACCGTGACCGGGAGGCCGCGAAGCGCGCCGCCAGGGCGGTGGGCACGGTGATTTCCGCGGAACTGGGCGCGCATGGCGTGGACTTCAGCTTCACGCCGGTGCTGGACCTCGACTACGGCAGCAGCGCGGTGATCGGGCATCGCGCGTTTCACTACGACCCGAACGCGGTGGGCGCGCTGGCCGCGCAGCTCATCGAGGGCCTGGCCGGCGGCGGCATGGCGGCGGTCGGCAAGCATTTTCCGGGACACGGCTTCGCGGAGGCCGATTCGCACGTGGCCGTCCCGGTGGACGGCCGGCCGGCGAAGGACATCCTCAGGAAGGATGTCGTGCCCTATCAGGCGGCGATCAAGGCGGGGCTGGCGGCGGTGATGCCGGCGCACGTGGTCTATCCGCAGGCGGCGCCGGAGCCGGCGGGCTACTCGCGCTACTGGCTGCAGGATGTGCTGCGCGGGCAGCTCGGCTTCGACGGCCTCATCTTCAGCGACGACCTGGCGATGGAGGGCGCGGCCACCGCGGGCGGTATCGCCGAACGCGCGCGCGCGGCGCTGGCGGCCGGCTGCGACCAGGTGCTGCTGAGCCAGAAGCCGAAGGAACAGGAAGCGCTGCTCGAAGCCCTCGCCGCCACGCCGCTGGCGGTTGCCGGGCGTGTGGAAAGAATGCGCCGCCAGGGCGGCCGCGATTTCAGGAAGAGCGTCGCCTACCGCGAAGCGCTCGAATTGCTGCAGGACATTCCCCAGGAGACATGAAAATGGCCTACCCCAAAGTTCAGCTTCTCATCGACGGCAAGTGGTGCGACGCGGCTTCAGGCAAGACGCTGCCCGTCGTCAACCCGGCCACGGGCGAAACCATCGGCGCGTTCGCGCACGCCGAAAAGGCCGACCTGGATCGCGCGCTGGAAGCGGCGGCCAGGGGATTCCAGGTCTGGCGCAAGACCGGCGTCTTCGCGCGCTACCAGATCATGCGCAAGGCGGCCGATTTGCTGCGCGCGCGCGCCGACGCCATCGCGCCGCTCATGACCCAGGAGCAGGGCAAGCCGCTCGCCGAGGCGAAAATGGAAGTGCTGGCCGGGGCCGACGTGATCGACTGGTTCGCCGAGGAAGGCCGCCGCGCCTACGGCCGCATCATCCCGGCGCGGGCGCCCGGCATCTACCAGCTCGCCATCAAGGAGCCGGTCGGGCCCGTGGCGGCGTTCACGCCGTGGAATTTCCCGATCAACCAGATCGTGCGCAAGCTGTCCGCCGCGCTGACGACCGGCTGTTCCATCATCGTCAAGGCACCCGAGGAGACCCCGGCGTCACCCGCCGAGCTGCTGCGGGCGTTTCACGACGCCGGCGTGCCGGCAGGCGTGATCGGCCTTGTGTTCGGCGTGCCGGCGGAAATTTCCGAATACCTGATCCCGAGCCCCGTGATCCGCAAGGTGACCTTCACCGGCTCGACGGTGGTCGGCAAGCAGCTCGCCGCGCTCGCCGGCAAGCACATGAAGCGGGTGACGATGGAGCTGGGCGGCCATGCGCCGGTGATCGTGTTCGACGATGCCGACGTCGATTCGGCGGCCAAGCTGCTCGCCTTCGGCAAGTTCCGCAATGCCGGGCAGGTGTGCGTCTCGCCGACCCGCTTCCTGGTGCAGGAAAAAGTCTACGAGAGCTTCGTCGGAAAATTCACCGAGCACGCCCAGGCGTTGAAGGTAGGCAACGGCATGGAGCAGGGCACCACCATGGGTGCGCTGGCGAACGCGCGCCGCACGGTCTCCATGGACGCGCATGTCGCGGACGCGAAGAAGAGCGGCGGCAAGGTGCGCACGGGCGGCCATCGCATCGGCGACAAGGGCAACTTTTTCGAGCCGACGGTGGTGACCGAGGTGCCGAACACGGCGAAGACCATGAACGAGGAGCCCTTCGGCCCGCTGGCGGTGATCAATCCTTTCCGCAGCTTCGACGATGCCGTCACCGAGGCGAACCGCCTGCCGTTCGGCCTCGCCTCCTACGCCTTCACGAAATCGGCGAAGACCGCGAACGCGATCGCCGCGGAAGTCGAGGTCGGCATGATGACCATCAACCACCTCGGCCTGGCGCTGCCGGAGGTGCCGTTCGGCGGGGTGAAGGATTCCGGCTACGGCACCGAGGGTGGTGCCGACGCGATCGAGGCCTACCTGAACACCAAGTTTGTATCCCAGGCAGGAGTGTGATCGGATAGGCGGCGCAACGGTTGCGGTCCAATGTCCGCTTTCGACCCGAAGCAGGCACCTTTGTGAAAGAGAGCTTATGGATCAAAGTAGCAATGAAGCCAGTACGCCAGTTGCTGGCCAGTTTGCGTTCCCATTGCGCGCCACGTTTGGCCTGGGAGATCGCGTACGCAAGAAATCTGGCGCCGCTTGGCAGGGTCAAGTTGTCGGCTGGTACTGCACGAAACTGACCCCTGAAGGCTATGCCGTCGAGTCCGAGTCTCACCCAGGCTCAGTACAAATTTATCCCGTGGCTGCGCTTGAACGCGTGGCCTAACCCCTCATCAAAACCTGGGTTCCCGCTTGCGCGGGAACGACGGAAAGGCGTTAGGCCCGCTCCATGTAGCTGCCGTCGTTCGTCGACACCTTGATCTTCTCGCCCTGGGCGATGAAGGGCGGGACCTGGACGATGAGGCCGGTCTCGGTGGTGGCGGCCTTGAAGGTGTTGGTGGCGGTCGCGTTCTTGATCGCTGGCTCGGTGTCGGTGACGGTCAGAATCACCGATGCCGGCAGTTCGACGCCGATCGGGCGCTCGTTGTAGAGATTGACCTGCACGTCGGCGTTGGGCAGCAGGTAGCCGGTCTGGCCCTCGAGAAAATCCGCCGACAGGCGCAATTCCTCGTAGCTTTCCTTGTCCATGAAGACGTAGTTGTCGCCTTCCTGGTAGGAATAGGTCATTTCGCGCGGGTCGACGAAGGCGCGCTCGACCTTGTCCTCGGTGCGGAAGCGCTGGTTGGTCTTGGTGCCGGCTTCGATGTCCTTCATCTCGACCTGCATGAAGGCGCCGCCGCGGCCGCCGACGTGCACGTGGTAGCACTTGAGCACGCGCCAGACGCGCTTGTCCCACTCGAGCAGGTTGCCGACCCTGAGTTCCACCGCAGATACTTTTGACATGCGCTAAGCCCCTGAAAAGGGGCCGAATTATAATCCACTAATCGTGTTCGAGCCGAAGCCGTTTGTCGCCGGATTGCCCAATCTCCCGGGCGTGTACCGGATGCTGGGCGCCGCGGGCGAAGTGCTCTACGTCGGCAAGGCCGGCGACCTGAAAAAGCGCGTCAGTTCCTACTTCCAGAAGCAGGGGCTGAGCCCGCGCATCCAGATGATGGTGTCGCAGGTGGCCGGCATCGAGGTGACCGCGACGCGCTCTGAGGCCGAGGCGCTGCTGCTCGAGAACAACCTCATCAAGAGCCTCGCGCCGCGCTACAACATCCTGTTCCGCGACGACAAGTCCTATCCCTACCTGATGATCACCGGGCACGCCTTCCCGCGGCTCGGCTTCCACCGCGGGTCGAAGGACAAGCGCAACCGCCATTTCGGCCCTTTCCCGCACGCCCACGCGGTGCGCGAGAGCATCCAGCTGCTGCAGCGCGTGTTCCGCCTGCGCACCTGCGAGGATTCGGTGTTCCAGAACCGCTCGCGCCCCTGCCTGCTGTACCAGATCCGGCGCTGCACCGCGCCCTGCACCGGCCTGATCTCCCGGGAGCGCTACGCCGAGGACGTGCGCAGCGCCGAGCTGTTCCTGGAAGGCCGCGAGGACGACGTCACCCGGCTGCTGAGCGAGCGCATGGAAAGCGCGTCCACGGCGCAGCATTACGAGGAGGCCGCGCTGTACCGCGACCAGATCCGCGCGCTGTCGCGCGTGCAGGCCCGGCAGTACGTGGAATCCGACCGGGGCGTGGATGCCGACGTGGTCGCCTGCGTGATGGAGAACGGCATGGCCTGCGTCAACCTGGTGATGATCCGCGCGGGCAGGCACGTCGGCGACCGGAGCTTCTTCCCGCAGAACGCGGCGGAGGCGACGCAGGAGGAGATCGTCGACGCCTTCCTCGAGCAGCACTACATCGAGCAGCCCCGGCCGCCGCTCGTGATCGTCGGCACGCCGGCGCGCGGCGAGCGCCGGATGTGGGTCGAGATGGCCGAAAAGAACGCCCGGCTCGCGCTCACCCAGCGCGCCAAGGAGAAAACCACGCAGGAGAGCCGCATCGCGGCGCTGCGCGAGGCGCTCGGGCTGCCGGAATCGGCGCAGCGCATCGAATGCTTCGACATCAGCCACACCATGGGGGAGGCCGCGGTCGCCTCCTGCGTGGTCTATGATCGGGCCGGGATGCAGAAAGCCGAATACCGCCGTTTCAACATGCGCGACGTGACGCCCGGCGACGACTATGCCGCGATGCGCCAGGCGCTCACGCGCCGCTACGGACGCGTGTCGGCGGAGGACGGCAAGATTCCCGACCTGATCCTCATCGACGGCGGCAGGGGGCAGGTCGGCGCGGCGCGCGCCGCGCTCGCCGAACTCGGCCTGAACGACGTCACCGTGGTGGGGGTGGCGAAGGGGCCGGAACGCAAGGCGGGCCTGGAGGAACTGATCCTGGAGGCCGAAGGGCAGTCGCTGCGGCTGCCGCCGCAGCACCCGGGTCTGCACCTCATCCAGAGCATCCGCGACGAGGCGCACCGCTTCGCCATCGTCGGCCACCGCGCCAAGCGCGGCAAGACGCGCACCACGTCGACGCTGACCGAAATCCCCGGCATCGGCGCCAAGCGCCGGCAGAAACTGCTGGCCCACTTCGGCGGACTGCAGGGCGTGCAGGCGGCCGCGGTGGACGAAATCGCCCAGGTGGACGGCGTGAGCCGCGCGCTCGCCGAGAAAATCTACAGTCACCTGCATGCCCCTTGATACGCATGCCGCTTAACCTGCCCAACCTGATCACGCTGCTGCGGATCCTGCTGATCCCGCTGATCGTCGGCATTTTCTACCTGCCGGACATGTGGATCACCGACGAGGGAAGGAATATCGCGGCAACCGCGGTATTCATCGTCGCGGCGGTCACCGACTGGCTGGACGGCTACCTCGCGCGCAAGCTGAACCAGATGTCGGCCTTCGGGGCCTTTCTCGATCCGGTGGCGGACAAGCTGGTGGTGGTGGGCGCGCTCATCGTGCTGCTGCAGCTGGGCAGGGTGGACATGGTGGTCGGGCTGATCATCATCGGCCGCGAAATCGCCATCTCGGCGCTGCGCGAATGGATGGCGCAGGTGGGGCAGGCCAAGAGCGTCGCGGTCGCCTACATCGGCAAGGTCAAGACCGTGCTGCAGATGGTGGCGATCCCGCTGCTGCTGTTCGAGGACCGGCTGTTCGGCGTGATCGACTGCTACGCGCTGGGCACGGTGCTGATCTACGTCGCGGCGCTGCTGACCGTGATCTCGATGCTGTACTACATGCGCCGTGCGCTGCCCCTGACGAGGGGCTGACGTCAGTCCGGGCCCTGGCCCGCCAGCATGCCCAGGCCCGCGAGCGAGGCTTTCAGCTGCGCGCGGCTGATCGGCTTCTGCATTACCGCGGCGGCGCCGCGTCCGAGCGCCAGGTCGCCGACCGGGTGTCCGGAAATGACCATCACCGGCACCTTGTCCAGC
Source organism: uncultured Bordetella sp. (assembly GCA_964587635.1). GTDB lineage: Bacteria > Pseudomonadota > Gammaproteobacteria > Burkholderiales > SG8-39 > RBG-16-66-20. The sequence goes on along the minus strand of CAZPNH010000009.1, from coordinate 7,947 downwards.
GCGCTGCTTTCGCGTATCTGCTGGAGGAACTGCCAGCCGTTCATGCCGTACATCTGCAGATCGAGCGTGATCAGGCTGAGGGGCTGCTGCGGCGCCATCGCGAGGGCGTGCTCGGCGCTGATGGCGCGCAGGACCGCAAATCCCTCGGCTTTCAGCAGCAGGCCAATCAGGTCGGCCACCCGGTCGTCGTCATCCACGACCAGCGCGGTGCGTTTCCGGGGCGCGGCTGCGGTGAGGGCCGCGCCGCCGCCGCCCTGGAGCGGGGGAGTCTCTGCGCCGGCCGGCGCGCGCAGCGGCAGCCACACGGCGAAGCGCGAACCCTCGCCCTCCGCGCTGGCCACCGCCACGGCGCCGCCGTGCAATTCGGCCAGCTGCTTGACCATCGCCAGGCCGAGGCCGCTGTCTTCGGGCCTGCGCACCGGGTTGCTGCCGACCTGGCTGAAGGCCTGGAACAGATTCGGCATCCTCGCCCTGGCAATGCCGACCCCCGTATCGGTGACGGATATTTCGAGGAATTCGGCGTGCCCGTTGTCGGCCAGCGGAAAACGCTGCGCGGGCCAGGCGCCGGGGTGCGTGCCGACGCAGCCGCGCGCGACGCGCTTCACGCGCAGGGTCACGCGCCCGCCGTCGGCGCAGAATTTCACGGCGTTCGACAGCAGGTTGTAGACGATCTGCTTGGTCTTGCGCATGTCCATCTGGGGTACGCCCAGGTCGTCGCCGATTTCGGATTCCAGGCTGATGTGCTTGGCCGCCGCGCGTTCCCTGACGATGGTGAGGCTGCCCTGCAGCAGGCTTTTCAGGTCGACGGGCTCCAGGTTGAGCGCCGCCCTGCCGCCTTCGACCTTGGAGAAATCGACGATGTCGTTGATGAGGGACAGCAGGTGCTGCCCGCTGGCGAAAATGTCGCCGATGTATCCGTTCTGCGCCTCGCTCAGCGGCCCGACCAGGCCGTCCTTGAGCGCCTCCGAAAAGCCGATGATGGCGTTCAGCGGCGCGCGCAGTTCGTGCGACATCATTGCCAGGGATTCCTGCCCCATCAGCGTGCCGGACGGGGCGCCCGGCAAGGTCTTTTCGGTAGCAACGCTCATTCGCACGCCCTTTTATGCAGTACCGGGCATGGTCGCTCCGATCGCCGCCGGGGTATGTGCGGTGCGCCACACAGCCCTAGGGTATAATCCGTCCCCCATTTCGCGGGAGTAGCTCAGTTGGTAGAGCGTAACCTTGCCAAGGTTAAGGTCGCGAGTTCGAGACTCGTCTCCCGCTCCAATTTAGTCTAGGGAAGGCCGCTCCGGCCTTCCCTGCATTTGTCCGAGTGGACCGCTAAGGCGCGATAGCAAAGCGGTTATGCAGAGGCCTGCAAAGCCTTTTAGGCCGGTTCGACTCCGGCTCGCGCCTCCAATTCTCGTGTCGCCCGGGTGGCGAAACTGGTAGACGCAAGGGACTTAAAATCCCTCGGCCGCAAGGCCATGCTGGTTCGATTCCGGCCCCGGGCACCAGTCCTGCATGCAAATCCGCCCTCTGTTGGCTGGCTAACGGATGGCTTCGTCAGGGACGGCTAGAGTGGCTCCCAAAATCGGAGCACAGCCATGCCTGCAAGTGATCGTCCAGCAGTCGCCAGATTGTCCCGCCAGCAGATGACCATCGATGCGGTCGCGAAGAAGCCCGCGGATGCGCCGGCGGCCAAATCCCTGACCAGGGTCCTGGGGCAAAGCGAGCAGGTCAAGGACCTGGTGGAGGAGGCCGCCGAGGAATTGTCGTCCGTCAACACGGTTCTTAAGCAGGAACTCGCCGAGCAGAACCCGGCACCCGGGGTCGAAAATGCCCTGGCGCAGAGCGAGGCCGTCGAAGACAAGGTGCAGGACGCCTCCGAGAGGCTTTCGGTCGTGAATCAGGCGCTGAAGAGCGAGGTCCAGGACCGCCACGTCCTGGAAGAGCAGCTGGCGGAGGTCACCAGGCAGGGCGAAGCGGACCGCCACGCGGCCCTGCATGATCCTTTGACGGGGCTGCCGAATCGCGCGCTGTTCGACGACCGGCTGGAACACGGGATGGCGCAGGCGAAAAGGCACGGCTGGGCGCTGGCGGTGATGTTCCTCGACCTGGATGGATTCAAGAACATCAACGATACGTACGGACATGACGCCGGCGATGACCTGCTGCGGCAGATCGCCGTGCGCCTCAAGGAGAACACCCGCAGCGACGACACGGTCTTCCGCCACGGCGGCGACGAGTTCCTGTACCTGCTGATGGAAGTCCGGGACGAACGGGACATCGTGTCGGTCGCCGGGAAACTCATCAAGGCGATTCAGGCCCCCTGCGACATCGACCTGCACGGCCTCATCATCAGTCCCAGCGTCAGCGCAAGCATCGGCATCGCGGTCTACCCGAAAAACGGCGCTACCGCGCAAATGCTGGTCAAAAGCGCCGACAAGGCCATGTACCGGGCCAAGCGGGACAAAGCCGGGCATGCATTCGCGCGGTAGCCCGTTTCAATCGAACCTGGAGTGCCTCTGGCAGGACCGCCGCAGCACTTCGAATGCGTTGAAAGCGCTCTGGCGCACCTTCGGATCCGGGTAGTAGAGGTCGAAGCTGGAGAAGTACCGGTCGCCGTCGCTCTGCGGATTGCGGAAAATCTGTCCGCTGAAGTAGATCTCGAGCGGGTCGGAGGTCTGGATCCGGGATATCACGGACCAATCGATCGCGTATCCGGCAGCGGAGCCCTGCGCTGAGCGCAATTCGGAATGGCATTCGTTGCCGGCGTAGGACGCGACGCCGCCCTTGTACCGGTCTCCATACCCGGGGCCGTACCTGACGGTGTAGCTGACGCGGTACCTCTGGAACGCGTCGGCGAGGAACTCATGGGCCTCGGCCACCGTTGGCAGGTAGTCATCCGCCTGTGCGCTCGTGCAGCACAACACAACTACGCAAGCGGTGCTGGAAAGCCATTTCCGGTGGAGTGCCACGGCCGGCAGGTTATTGCGGGGACATTCGCGGGTCTGTGCGTCATCGAACATACCGTTGCGGCAAACGGGCACATGCTGCCGGCATCGCTGGAACCATCGCCATTTTCTTGGCCGAGCTGATGAATACCGTTGCGAGCCTCACCGCGATCGTCGACTCGGTGCCCACGGCACTGGTCATGGTCGACGCTTGCGGCAACATCACGCTCGTCAATTCGGAGACGGAGCGGTTGTTCGGATATTCGCGCGACGAGCTGATCGGCAGGCCGGTCGAAATTCTGGTGCCGTCCGGCCTGCGAACCGGACATCCTGCGCTTCGGGCGGGCTTCTTCGGCAATCCCCGCATGAGGTCGATGGGCGCTGGACGCGACCTTCACGGCCAGCGCAAAGACGGCACGGAGTTTCCCGTGGAAATCGGCCTGAATCCGATCAGCACCGAAAGAGGGTTGCTTGTCGTCAGCGCAATCGTCGACATGACGGAAAGGAGGCGGCAGAGCGAAGTCCAAAGGCGGTCAAACGAAGCTCTGCAGCGCAGCTACCAGGAACTCACCGCGTTGAACAGGGAGCTCGAGGCATTCAGCTATTCCGTGTCTCACGACCTGCGCGGTCCGTTGCGGAGCATGGATGGCTTCTCGCTCGCCCTGCTCGAGGACTACGGCGACAAGCTGGACGATGAGGGCAAGGACTTCCTGAACAGGATCCGCGCCTCCAGCCAGCGTATGGGCCATCTCATCGACGACCTGCTCGGTCTATCCCGGGTGACACGCGCGGAACTGAACCTCCAGTCGGTGAACCTTAGCGAGATCGCCCGCGAAAACGCCAGGTCGCTGGACCAGCAGAAGAACGGACACCCGGTGAGGTGGCTCATCCAAGACAACGTGACCATGCGCGCCGACGCGAAGCTGATGCAGATCGCGATGCAAAACTTGCTCGACAACGCATGGAAATTCACGGGCAAGACGCCCGAGGCCACGATTCGCGTCGGCATGCAGGAGCGCGACGGATTGCAGGTGTTTTTCGTGGCCGACAATGGGGCGGGCTTCGACATGGCGTACGCGGATCGCCTGTTTGGCGCCTTTCAGCGCCTGCACAACCTGGATGATTTTCCCGGCACCGGCATCGGGCTTGCAATCGTCCAGCGGATCATCGGACGGCACAACGGATCGATCTGGGCCGAGGCCAGGGAAGGCAAGGGCGCGACGTTCTTCTTCACCATAGGACAAACCGAAAATGACAAGCGCGAGCAGCACCATCCTGCTGGTTGAGGACAATCCGGACGACGCGAAGCTCACGCTGCGCGCGTTCAAGCAGAGCAATATCGCGAATCCGGTTGCCCTGGTGAAAGACGGCGTCGAGGCGCTGGATTTCCTGTTTGCGCGCGGTGCCTACAGCGACCGGTCCGGGAAGCCGCAGCCGATGCTCATCGTGCTCGATCTCAAGCTGCCCAAACTGGACGGCCATGGCGTGCTGAAAGCGGTGCGCGCGGACGAACGGACGAAGTTGATTCCCGTGGTGATCATGACCTCGTCCAAAGAGGAACAGGACATCGTGGCCAGCTACGCGCTGGGGGCAAACAGCTACATTCGCAAGCCGGTCGACTTCGCCGAATTTGTCGAGGCGGCGAAACTGCTCGGCATCTACTGGCTCATGCTCAATCAACCGCTCCCGGCGCTAACCTCGAAGTGAGCAACGCGATCAACCTGCTGCTGGTCGAAGATTCGGAAGACGATGCGAGGCTGGCGGTCCGGTTGCTTCAGCGCGGGGGATTTGAAGTTCAATTCGAACGGGTCGATACGGCGCAGGGCGTCGAGGAGGCGCTGTCGCGGCAATCCTGGGATGCCGTGATCGCGGATTACCGCATGCCTCACTTTACGGGCCTGGACGCGCTGAAAATCGTGCGGGTGAGCGGTTCAGACATTCCGTTCATCCTCATATCGGGAACCGTCGGCGAAGAAATCGCGGTGGACGCGATGAAGGCCGGCGTCAATGATTTTGTAATCAAGACGAATCTCTCCCGCCTGGCCTCGGTCCTTGCCCGGGAGCTGCGGGAGTCGGCGAATCGCTCCGAATACCGGCGCGCGCAGGACAGGATGCGCGGAAGCGAAAGCCGGTACCGGCGGCTCTTTGAGACCGCGCGGGACGGAATCCTGCTTCTCAACGCCGACACGGGGCAGATCGAAGACGTCAACCCGTACCTGATCGAGATGCTCGGCTACTCGCATGCCGAATTTCTCGGAAAGAAGCTGTGGGAGGTCGGGACATTCTTCGACGTTCCGCAAAGCAAGGAGATGTTTCTCCGGCTGCAAGAGGAAGGTTATGTCCGCTACGACGATCTCCCGCTCAGAACCAAGGCGGGAGCGAGGATTCCGGTCGAATTCGTCAGCAATAGCTACGACTGCGAAGGGGTCATCGTAGTTCAATGCAACATTCGCGACATCAGCGAGCGCAAGCGAAGCGAAGAGGCATTGCAGCGATTCGTCGCCGCGATGGACGCCACCGCGGACGCGATCTATCTGGTCGACCGCGCCAGCATGCGCTTTATCCATGTCAACAATGCCGCTTGCCGCATGCAGAGCCAATCGCGTGATGAATTGCTTGCGCTGGGACCTGCGGGAGTGCTTTCGACGTCGCGCGCGGAGCTGGAGCGTGTCTACGACGCCATCATCGCCAGCGGCGTGGACGCTGAACCGCTGGAGATGCTCAGGCGTCGCAAGGACGCATCCGAGGTCTGGGTCGAATTGCGGCGTCACGCATTGCGCTCTGGAGACCACTGGACCATTGTCACACTGGTGCGCGACATCACAGAACGCAAGCGGGCTGCGGAGGAATTGCGGCGATTCCGGACGGCGATGGACGGTTCGGGTGACGGGATCGTACTCGTCGACCGGACAAGCATGCGCTACATCGACGTCAACCAGACGCTCTGCGACATGGTGGGCCGCACGCGTCAGGAACTGCTTGGCATGACGCCAATGGACCTGTTCGGCGTGGATCGGGAAATCCTCGAGCGCGACTACGACGCGATCATCGCAAACAAAAACGACGTCGCAGGCAAAGTCCAGGGCCAATACCGCCACAAGGACGGATCTTTGATCCCGATAGAAACGTGCCGGAGCGCTTTGCGTACCGATGACAGCTGGGTCATTGTCGGCACGGCGCGCGACATTACCGAGCGCAAACGAGCCGAGCAGGACCTGCGCCAGAGCGAGCGGCGGTTCAGCGATCTTCTGGGCAACGTCGAAATGGTTTCGATCATGCTCGACACAAAGTCGAGCATTACCTACTGCAACGACTACATGCTGCGACTGACGGGCTGGCGGCGCGAGGAGATCATCGGCCGGGACTGGTTCGAATTGTTCATTCCGCCCGGCATTGAGGATTTGAGGGAGGACAACGCCGCGCTCCTCGCCGGCAAGCCCGAAGCACTGCATCACGAGAATGAGATCCTCACGCGTTCGGGCGAGCGCCGCCTCATTCGCTGGAACAATTCGGTGCTGCGTTCGGGAGCCGGTGAGGTAATCGGGACCGCGAGCATCGGCGAGGATATAACCGAACAGAAGCGCGCCGGGGTCAGAATCAAGCGCCTGAACCGCGTATACGCGGTGCTGAGCGGCATCAATACGCTCATCGTGCGCGCGCGCGACCGTGACGAACTGTTCATGGAGGCCTGCCAGATCGCCGTCGAGCATGGGGAATTCAAGATGGCCTGGATCGGCGTCGTCGACAGGAGCGCCATGAAGGTCGTTCCGATCGCGTCGGCAGGCGCGGAACCGGAGTTCCTCGAGCTCGTCAGGGACCGTTTTTCGTTGCGCGAAGATGCGCCTCTGGGAAGCACCAGGACCGCGCGCGCGATCCGGGAAAAGAAAGCGATCGTGGTCAACAAATTCGAGGGCGATTCACCGCTCTTCTTCGCGAAGGAGCGCGTCGACCGGGGAATCTCGTCGATGGCCATATTGCCTTTGCTGGTCTCCGACGAAGCGGTGGGCGTGCTTGCCCTGTACGCCGGCGAGGCCGGTTTCTTCGATGAGGACGAGATGAGGCTCCTGACAGAGCTGTGCGGCGATATCGCGTTTGCAATCGACCATATCGGCAAGCAGGAACGGCTCGACTACCTGGCCTATTACGACGCGCTCACCGGTCTGGCAAACCGCACCCTGTTCCTCGAGCGCGTGACGCAGCACATGCGCGGCGCCGTTAGCGGCGGGCACAAGCTCGCCCTGTTTTTCCTCGACCTGGAGCGGTTCAGGAACATCAACGACAGTCTCGGCCGGCCGGCGGGCGACGCGCTCCTCAAGCAGGTGTCGAAATGGCTGGCGCACAACGTGGGGGATGCCGGCCTGCTCGCCCGGATCGGCGCGGATCACTTCGCGATTGTCCTGCCGCAATTGACGCAGCCAGGCGATGTCGCGCGCCTGCTCGACAAGAGGATTCAGGCATTTCTCGACCACCCGTTCCAGGTGAAGGACACGGAGCTGCGGCTAAGCGTCAAAGTGGGGGTGGCGGTGTTTCCAAATGACGGCACCGATGCCGATACTTTGCTCAAGAACGCGGAGGCCGCGCTGAAAAAAGCCAAGAAGCGCGGCGAGCGATACGTGTTTTACAAGCAGAAAATGACCGACCGCGTGGCCGGCAAACTTTCCCTGGAAAACCAGCTGCGCCAGGCGCTCGCCCGGGAAGAGTTCGTGCTGCACTACCAGCCCAAGGTGAACCTTGAAAGCGGCCTGCTCACCGGCGCCGAGGCGCTGATCCGGTGGAACGATCCGCGGACAGGCCTGGTGCCGCCGGGCCGCTTCATACCGATCCTGGAGGAAACCGGCCTGATCTACGACGTCGGGCGCTGGGCTCTGCGCAAGGCGATCGAAGACGGCTTGCGTTGGCGCGCTGCGGGCCTGCCAGCCGTGCGCATCGCGGTGAACGTGTCGCCGCTGCAGCTGCGCAACCGCGGTTTTGTCGCCGAAATCGAGCAGGCGATCGGCGTTGACGCACAGGC
>CAZPNH010000008.1:0-13623 GCA_964587635.1 uncultured Bordetella sp. | reverse complement strand
AACACCTGCACGAGCGCGTGCGACGCGAATTCTGGGGCTACGCACCGCAGGAGCAGCTGACCGGCGCGCAACTGATCGGCGAAGCCTACCGCGGCATCCGTCCGGCGCCGGGCTACCCCGCCTGCCCGGACCACACCGAGAAGCGCGCTCTGTTCGAACTGCTGGATGCCGGCAGGAACGCCGGCATCACGCTTACCGAATCCTGCGCGATGCTGCCGGCGTCCGCGGTGTCGGGCTTCTATCTGTCGCACCCGGAATCGAGCTACTTCGCGGTCGGCAAAATCGGCCGCGACCAGGTCGAGGATTACGCGCGGCGCAAGTCCATGACGGTCGCCGAAACCGAGAAATGGCTCGCGCCCTACTTGGACTACGAACCGGCCGATATAATGGCCGGCACTTCAACCTAGGCAGAACGAGAGACCACTACATGGGCAAAGGCGACAAACGGACACGGCGCGGCAAGATCTACAAGGGCAGCTACGGCAAATCCCGCCCGCAGCGCATCAAGAAGAAAAAGAAATAATCTAGTTTTCCTCGCGCCTGCCGACCGGCAGGCCGAGCGCCTTCAGCTTCCGGTACAGGTGCGTGCGCTCGAGTCCCGAGCGCTCCGCCACCTTCGACATGCTGCCGTTCTCGCGCGCGAGCAGGTGCTCGAAATACAGCCGCTCGAACGCTTCGCGCGCTTCCCGGTAGGGGCGATCGAGCGCGATCTCCGGTGGCGGCGAGGTACCGGCGTGCGCCGCCAGCACGCGCTCGACGTCCTCGAGCCCGATATCCTCCTCCAGCGCTCCCACCGCCAGGTTCTTCACCACGCTGTCGAGTTCGGCGAGATTCCCCGGCCAGGAGTGATGCCGCAGGGCGTTCAGCGCCGCCACCGAGAAGCGCCGCGGCGGGCAGACGCGCGCCTCCACCAGCTGCACCAGCATCAGCGCGGCGAGGTCGGGAACGTCTTCAGCGAATTCCCGCAACGCGGGCAGCTTGAGCACCAGCTCGGAGAGCCGCGCAACCATCCCGGCGTCGAATTCGTGCTTGTCGACGAGCGCCCGCCCGTCCACCGGCGAGAACGACACGACGCGCGCCTTGTGCTTGTCCGACCGGGCGAGGAGAAATTCCAGGCTTTTCTGCTCCCCGCGCCCGATGCGGGAAAGATCTCCGACGAACAGCACGCCTCCCGCGGCGCGCGTCAGCATCTCCGAAGAGGCATCAGTGAGCATCTCGGGCCCTTCGACGAACGGGGCGCCGGCCGCGGCCAGCAGCCGGGCAAAGAGTTCCGGCCGCATGCCGCGCTCGCCGCGCAGCATCAGCGGCGCGCCGGCCTGCGCGAGCTGCGCCAGGCGCTTGCGTGTTTCGGCGAGCACGGGCGAGCGGCCCAGCGTGGCGAGCGACAGTTCGCGCGGCAGCGCCGTGTCGTGGTTGCGCAGCGCGCGTTTCACCGTCGAGAGCAGGCGTTGCAGCGCGATCGGCTTCTCGAGGTAATCGAGCGCGCCTATGCGCGTCGCCTCGACGGCCGTCTCGATGGTGCCGTGCCCGGACATCATTACCACCGGCATGCCGAGCTGGCCGCTCGCGGCCCATTCCTTGAGCAGCGATATGCCGTCCGTGTCGGGCATCCAGATATCGAGCAGGACCAAGTCCGGGCGGTGATGCTCGCGCAGCCTGCGCGCGTCGCCCGCGCTCTCGGCAAGCAGCACCTGATGCCCTTCGTCGGCGAGAATTTCCGAGAGCAGCTCCCGGATCCCCACCTCGTCGTCAACCACCAGAATCTGCGCCATGGTTCTAGGCCGCCTTCGCCGCGGCGGCGGCGGCGCTGCCGAGCACCGGCAGCAGGATGGTCACCGAAACGCCCTTGGCGAGGCGGTTCTCGATCGTCAATTCGCCGTGATGCTCGTCGACGATCTTTTTTACGATCGCCAGGCCGAGACCGGTGCCGCGCGGCTTGGTGGTGACATAGGGTTCGAAAATTCTCGCCATCATTTCCTCGGGGAAACCGCCGCCGTTGTCGACGACCGAAAGACGCACCTTCTCTCCGGCGGCCTCGGTGCATACCTCGATCATCGGCTGCTCGCTGGAATTCTTCCTGTTGTCGAGCGCATCCTGCGCGTTCTGCACCAGATTGTGGAGCACCTGGCGGATCTGCGCGGAATCCGCCCGCACCTGAGGCAAACCCGGCGCGAGCTTCTTGGCGATCGGCGTTTTGGAGGTTTCGTACAGGGACAGCACCTCCAGCACTAGGCCGTTCAGGTCGAGCCCCGCCAGCAGCGGCGCCGGCAGTTTCGAGTAGTCGCGAAAGTCGTCCACCATGCTCTTCAACGCCGCCACCTGGTTGACGATGGTGCGGGTGCCGCGCGCGAGCGCTTCCGCGTCTTCCTGCCCGAGCTTGCTCGCCAGCTTCATCTCCAGCCGTTCGGCCGACAGCTGGATCGGCGTCAGCGGATTCTTGATTTCGTGCGCCAGCCGCCGGGCCACCTCGGCCCAGGCCGTGGCGCGCTGCGCCTGGATCAGCTGGGTGATGTCGTCGAACACCAGCACATAGCCGCCGGCCGGATCCTGCGATAGCGCCGTGCCGCGCACCAGCAGGGTCTTGCCGGTGCCTTTCAGCTCCAGCTCGAGCTGCCAGGCCAGCGCGCCGTGCGAGCGGAACTGCTCGCGCATGTTCGCCGCGAAAGGCTCGAGCTCGGCGCCGAGGATGGCCTGCGCGCCGTGATTGAAAATGGACAGGCCCAGACCGCTGTCGAACACCAGCACCCCGGCGGAGAGGTTGGCCAGGATGTTTTCCAGCCGCGCCTTGGCGCTCTCGAGCGCGGCGCGGTTCGCTTCGACCACGCGCCGGGCGTCGTCCAGCTGCCGCGTCATTGAATTGAAGGATTCGATCAGCACGCCCAGTTCGTCCCGGCTGGTCACGGGCGCCTGGCGGCTGAAATCGCCGCGCGCCACCGCCTGCATGGCCTGGGCGAGATTGGCCAGCGGCTCGGACAACCGGTTGGCCAGCACCACCGACAGCGCGATCGCCACCAGCAGCGCCATCGACAGCGCCAGTGTAAGCGTCACGATATAGATGCGCTTCAGTCCCTGGCGCGAGAGCGCGAGTTCCCGGTAGTCGCGATACGCGGACTCGACTGCCTCGGCGCTGCGCGCAAACTGCGCGGGCACCGTTTGCCTCAATTGCAGGAAACGCATTTCATCGGCCAGCGCGAAACCCGCGACGGGCACCACCACGCGCACCGCGAGCGGTTTTCCGGCAGCGGCATCCACCGCCGTGTAGACGCGGCCGGACCGCGCCTGGCGCAGCGCCTGCGGCGTCGGCAGATTGTCCGGTACCAGCCGCGAGACGTCCTCGCTCGCTTCGGCCAGCACGCGCCCGGCGGCATTGACGATCACCGCCTCCTGAACGCCCGCCTGGTCGCGCAGCCGACTGAGCGCCACCCCCTGCTGCCCGATGGGCCGGTCCGCGAGTTCAAGCGCGATGCTGCGCGCCTTCGCCTGCAGTTCGCCCTGCATCTGGTCGATGGCCGATTGACCGAGGTTTATGCCGCCCTCGAGTGCGGCATCCACTTTGACGTCGAACCAGGACTCGATGCTCTTGGAGAGGAACTGCACCGAAATGGTGTAGACGAGCGCGCCGGGAACAACCGCCATCAGCGCAAGCAGCAACAGCAGCCGCACCGTCAGCCGCGAACCGAAAGCCCTTTCGCGGTACTTGCGCCACAGCGTGCGGATCTGCCAGGCCACCAGCGCCGCCAGCAGGCCCGCCAGCGCCGCATTCAGCCCGAGCAGCAGCGGATAGTGGCTCGCGAACACGGTGGTGTTGCCGCTCGCCGTCGCCAGCAGAAACAGCAGCACGCCCGCCAGCGCCGCACCGAGGAGAATCAGCAGCCTCACCGCGCCTCCGCTTCCTTCGGCTCGCGGTTTTCGACCGGCGCGGGCACGGGTGCGGGCGGCCGGAAGCTGAAACGCTTCCAGGGCGACTCGAGATTGAGCTCGCGGCTGGTGAGCGCGCTCAACTGGAAGGGCTTTGGCAGCAGCGTCACATCCAGCCGCATCCGCACCGCGGCCTCGTAGCTGGCGTCCGTGAGTCCGGCGTTGCGATCCAGAACCTGCCAGTTGCGCACGCGGCGCATGACATTCAGCGCTTCTTCCAGCGTCGCATAGTTCTGCTGCAGGGTGCCGGTGGAAAGCCGGTAGTAGCGCGACAGCGCATGGTAGGACAGGCGCAGCTGGATGCGTTTGACGGCGGCCTTCTCGTCAAACCAGTACCAGCGCGGACGGGTCAACTCGAATTCGATCACGAAATACAGCGGCACGCCGTTGGTCACCACTTCGGCGAGCCTTGGGTTGAGATCAAAAGCGAAGTCGGCTGCCAGCACCACGCCCTCCTCGGTCGGCGCGAGCCGCGCATCGGCAACCTCGATCTCGTCGGCGCGCGCCGGCGCGGCCGCGCCCAGCGCGAACGCGCCCAGCAGGGTGATCAGGAAAGCGATGCTTCGCATCGCGGGGCGCCTCGGTTTCGCCTTAGCCCGGCTTCTCTAGCAGGGCGAAAAAGAACCCGTCGTGCTCGGGGCCGGGCAGAAGCTGCGCCGCGGCGCCGTCCGGAAGCGGAATACGGCGCGCGCCAGGCGTACGCGCAGCGAAGGCGTCCACCACAGCGCCATTCTCCTCCGGAAAAACCGAACAGGTGACATACAGCAATTTACCACCCGCTGCGAGCGTGCGCCAAAGCGCGTCCAGGATCCGCGCCTGGCGCGCCGCGAAAGCGGAAATGTCGCCCTCCCGGCGCAGCCATTTGATGTCCGGATGGCGGCGCGCAACGCCGGACGCCGAGCAGGGCACGTCGGCGAGGATACGGTCGAACGCGGCGCCATCCCACCAGGATCCGAGCGTGGTGCAATCCGCGGCCTGCACCCGGGACGCCAGGCCGAGCCGTTCCTGATCGCGCGTGATGCCCGCGCATCTGGCCGCATCCGCGTCCAGCGCGGTCAGCGCGACGTCGGCCGACTCCAGGATATGCGCGCTCTTTCCTCCCGGCGCGGCGCAGGCGTCCAGCACGCGCTGGCCCGGACGCAGGTCCAGCAGCCCCGCCGCGGTCTGCGCGCCCGCGTCCTGCACGGACACTTCTCCCTGGGCGAACCCCGGCAGGCGCTCGACCGGCACCGGCTTCTCGAGCAGCAAGGCCGCCGCGCCGATGCGCCGGGCCGCGATCCCCTCGGCCGCGAGGCGCCCGGCGTAGGCTTCCAGCGCCGCACGGCGCCGGTTCACGCGCAGGCACATGGGCGGGTGCGTGTTGCCTGCCGCCAGGACTTGTTCCCACGCCTCCGGATAAGCCGAGCGCACGCGTTCTATCCACCATTGGGGATGGCGGAAATGGGCGACTTCATCGGCGCCCAGCCGCCTCTCCAGCCCGGCGCGCGCGCGCAGGAAATTGCGCAGCAGCGCGTTGACATAGCCCTTCGCGCCGCCGCGCTGCATGGCGACGCAGGCGCGCGCGGCCTGATCCACGACGGTGTAATCCGCGTAGCGCCCCGATTCGAGCGCGTAGAAGGCGCACCACAGCAAGGCTTCCACCAGCGGATCCGCCGTGCCTGCACGGCGCGACAGCGCCGCGACGATCGCCTGCGAACGTCCGTAGCGGCGCAACGTTCCGTAGCACAGGTCTGCCAGCGCGGCGCGCGCGCCGGCGGCCGGGCCGTGGTCGGCGCGTTCCAGTTCGGCCGACAGGCTGCGGCCTGCCGCCACCCGCGCGACAAGCGCTGCCGCCGCCGCAAGCGCCTCAGCGAGCGGGGCCAAAACGCTCACCGCGGTTGATCGGAAAACCGCGTAGAAAATCGGCGGCAGCGAGGCGGACGCCGCCCGCCCGCTGCAGCTCGATCGCCTGCAGCGCACCCTCGCCGCAGGCAATCAGGACACCGCCGGCGCCGGACTCCAGAACCGAGCCCGGCGTTCCCTGGTGTTCGACGCGGCGCGCGCGCCAGATCTTTATCGGCTCGCCGCGCAGCAGCGAACGGGCGCCGGGCGAGGGACGCAGGGCGCGCACGGCGCGCTCGAGTTCCACGCTGGGCCTCGACCAGTCGAGATCCGCTTCCAGCTTTTCGATTTTGCGCGCGTAGCTTGCGCCCGCTTCGGACTGTGGCACGAACTCAGCGCGCCCTGCCGCGATTTCGGCAAGCGCGGCGACGATGGCTTCGGCACCCAGCGTCGCGAGCCGGTCGTGCAGCGTCTGCGCGTCATCGTCGTCCGCAATCGCAAGCCGATGCAGCGCGAGCACCGGCCCGGTGTCGAGCCCGGCATCCATTTGCATGATCGATATGCCGCTCTCGCGGTCGCCGGCGAGCAGGGCGCGCTGGATCGGCGCCGCGCCGCGCCAGCGCGGCAGCAACGACGCGTGGATATTGAGCGCGCCGTGCGGGGCGATATCGAGTGCGCGCTGCGGGAGGATCAAGCCGTAGGCGGCGACAACCAGCGCGTCGGGCTGCGCCGCCGCGACGCGGGCGAGCGCCTGCTCATCTTTCAGGCTGTGCGGCTGAAATACCGCCAGGCCAAGCGCGCCGGCGAGCTTCTTGACCGCGCTCTGCGCCGGGCGCAGGCCGCGGCCCGAGGGGCGATCCGGCTGCGTCAGCACCAGCGCCACCTCGTGGCCGGCCGCATGCAAGGCGGCCAGCGCGCGCGCTGCGAATTCTGGAGTGCCGGCGAAAACTAGACGCAGGAAGGTGTCAGGCGACCGGAAGGATCAAGCGGTCTTGCGGAGCTGCTTCGCGAGCCGCGCCCGGATGCGCTGCTGCTTGAGCTGCGAGAGGCTCTCGACGAAAACCTTGCCCTTCAGGTGATCCATTTCATGCTGGATGCACACCGCCAGCAGACCTTGCGCCTCGAGGGTGAACAGATTGCCGTTCTGGTCGTGCGCGCGGACCTTGACGCGCTCGGCGCGCTCCAGCGTGTCGTAGATTCCCGGCACCGAGAGGCAGCCCTCTTCGATATCGGAAACACCGCTCGCATCGACGATTTCGGGGTTGATCAGAACCACCAGCGAATCGCGCCGTTCGGAGACGTCGATCACGATCACCTGCTTGTGCACGTCGACCTGGGTCGCGGCGAGTCCGATGCCGGGCGCCGTGTACATGGTTTCCCCCATGTCGGCCACCAGCCGCTTCAAGGGCTCGTCGAAAACCGTCACCGGCGCGGCCACTTTGTGGAGCCGCGCGTCCGGGTACCGAAGGATGTTCAGAAGGGCCATAAACCAGTAATTTTCTTGCAAATTGAATCGATTACGTGCAGTATCTCAGGCTGAGGATAAACAGTCGGGGCTTTATGCTACATTTGGGTACGAAGACCGCAATCTCAACCAGCCCGGGACGTCAGCCACCGATCGGGGACTCTATGCATCAACAATGGCGTAAGTCTATCACAACGCTCGCTTTTGTCCTCGCCTGGGCGGTCTCGGCGGGAGCCTCGGCGCAAGCGCCCAAGACACCCCTCGCGATGAAACCGGACGCTCCGGAACGCTATGTCGTCGTGTCCGGCGACACGCTCTGGTCCATCGCCCAGCGCTACACCGATTCGCCGTGGCGCTGGCCGGAACTCTGGAACCTGAACAAGGACGAGATCAAGAACCCGAACCGCATTTATCCCGGCAATGTGATTGTGCTCGACCGCTCGAAGGGCCAGCTCACGCTCTTCTCCGACACGGTAAAGCTGAGCCCGCACGTGCGCGCGGAATCGACCGCCCAGGCGGCCATCCCGAGCATTCCGCCGTCCATCATCGAACCCTTCCTGGTACGCCCCCTGATAATCGAGCCCGACGGCCTGGACAAGGCGCCTGCCATCGTCGCCACCGAGGGCTCGCGCGTGGTCATGGAGGCCGGCAGCCGCGCTTTCGTGCGCGGAATCGGTGATTCCAAGGAAGGCACCTGGTACATCTACCGGCGCGGGCTGCCGCTGATCGATCCGGACACCAAAACAACGCTCGGTTATGAAGCGATCTATCTGGGCACCGCGCGCGTGGTGCATGCCGGCGAGCCCGCGGTTGTCCTGATCACCTCGGTCACCCGCGAAGTGGAAGTCGGCGACAAGCTGGTCGCCGCCGGAAAGCCCGAGATTCCGACCTACGCGCCGCGCGCGCCATCTGTCCCCGTACAGGGGCGCGTAATTTCCCTCTATGGCGACGGCACGACGCTCGGCGAAGCCGGCGTCCAAGCGGTGATCGCCATCAACCGCGGCAGATCTCAGGGCATCGAGGTCGGCAACGTGGTCGCGCTGTACCGCTCGGGCGTATCGGTCGCAGAGGAAGCGCGCGCGTCGTCCAAGGAGTCCAGGAAGCAACCCTTGCTCGTGCTGCCCGACCAGCGCTACGGCATCGCGTTTGTGTTCCGCGTCTTCGACCGGGTATCCTATGCGCTGGTAATGAGCATCTCGCAGCCCGTCAACAAACTGGATCTTGTACAGAATCCCTAACAGGAAAACCTGTTTCGCCCGACCGGCTGCCGGCCGCGGCTCGCGGCCGCCGGGACGAGGCGGAGATTTGCGCCGGAGCCACCCGCCGGCATGACATCCGACCCGGGGCTGGCGAGTTGGCTGCAACTGACCCTCACGCCGGGCATCGGTTCCGCAACACTCCAGCAGCTGCTAAAGCAGTTCGGCCTCCCCGAAAAGATTGTCGGCGCAGGACGCGCCGAACTCGCGCGCCAGCTCGGCGCGGAAGCCGTCCAGGCGCTCGATTCCGAAACCGTCGGCAAGGCGGTCGAGCGGGCCCTCGCCTGGGCCGAGCAGCCCGGAAATTCCATCGTTACGCTGACCGACGCCGCGTACCCCCGGCTGCTGCTGGAAATCTCGGACCCCCCGGCACTCATCTATTGCCGCGGACGCACCGAACTGCTGAACCGGCCCGCGCTCGCGCTGGTCGGCAGCCGGAACGCCACCGCCCAGGGAACCAGCAATGCGGAGCAGTTCGCGCGCAGCTTCAGCACAGCCGGGCTCACCATCGTTTCCGGCCTGGCGCAGGGCATCGACGCCGCCGCGCACCGCGGCGGACTCGCCGGAGAAGGCTCGACCATGGCGGTGCTGGGAACGGGCGTCGATATCGCCTACCCGCAGTCAAACGCGGCGCTGGCGGCCGAAATCGCCGAGCGAGGCCTGCTCGTCTCCGAGTTTCCGCTGGGTACCAGGGCATTCGCGTACAACTTTCCCCGCCGCAACCGGCTGATCAGCGGGCTTGCGCAGGGCTGCCTGGTCATCGAGGCCGCGCTGGCCTCCGGCTCGCTCATCACGGCGCGCGCGGCGGCCGAGCAGGGACGCGAGGTATTCGCGGTGCCGGGATCGATCCATTCGCCGCTCTCCAAGGGTTGCCACGCGCTGATCAAATCCGGCGCTAAGCTGGTCGAATCGGCCGAGGACGTGCTGTCCGAACTTGCCGCCTTTCGCCGCACCGGCTTTGCCTCCACCCGCGCCGCCGCGGGCGCGGCCAGGAATACCGACGCCGCGGACGATCCGCTGCTCGCCTGCATGGGATTCGATCCGGTGGACGTGGACTCGCTTTGCGCGCGCGCCGGATTGCCCGCCGAGCGCATTTCGGCCGAATTGCTGCGGCTGGAGCTGTCCGGCCGCGTCGCGGCATTGCCTGGCGGTCTCTATCAACGGCTAAACTGAAAGCTCAACTGGGGAGAGAAAAAAAATGTACGACATCCTCGTCTACGTGTTCGAGAACTGCCAGCAGTACGAGCTTTCCAACGAGAAAGAGCGGGTGGCGAAGAAACTCTCGGCCGCCGGCTTCGATGATTCCGACATCAGTGAAGCGCTCACCTGGCTCGCCGGCGTGGTGCGCGGCCCGCACCGGTCGCTCGCGCCGCTGCCCGAGTCCGGCGCCGGTTTCCGCGCCTACGCGCCCAAGGAACTCGCCAAGCTCGATGCCGAATGCCGCGGCCTGCTGATCTACTTCGAGCAATCCGGCATCCTGACCCCGCAGATGCGCGAACACGTGATCGAGCGAGCGCTCGCGGCCACCGGCGACGGCCTCACCGTCGAGCAGCTGAAACTCATTGTTCTCATGGTGCTCTGGAACCAGCAGACGCCCAGCAGCCGCCTCGTTGCCGAGGACCTGCTGTCGCCGGCCGGAACGCGCCTGCCGAGCTGAAAGTCCGCGCGCGCGGGCGCGCATTATTTCCGCAGGGTTGATGCGCCGCTCTCTTTGCGGGTATCCTTCGCGCCCCCGCATGTCCAAAAAGCTCATCATTGCAGAAAAGCCCTCGGTCGCCGCCGACATCGCGCGCGCGCTGGGCGGCTTCACGAAAAAATCCGACTATTTCGAAAGCGACGAGTTCGTGCTGTCCTCCGCGGTCGGCCATCTTCTCGAGCTCACGCTGCCGCCCGAGCACGACGTCAAGAAGGGCAAATGGTCGTTCACCAACCTGCCGGTGGTGCCGCCGCATTTCGACCTGGCGCCGATCGAACGAAGCGAGAGTCGGCTCAACGTTCTGCTGAAACTCCTGAAGCGCAAGGACGTCACGGGCATCGTCAATGCCTGCGACGCGGGCCGCGAAGGCGAGCTGATTTTCCGCTACATCGCGCAGTACGCGAAAACGAAAAAGCCGATCGAGCGCCTATGGCTGCAATCCATGACGCAATCGGCGATCCGCGAAGGCTTTGCCAGCCTGCGCGAGGACCGGGACCTGCTGCCCCTTGCCGACGCCGCGAAATCGCGCTCCGAGGCCGACTGGCTGGTCGGCATCAACGGCACGCGGGCCATGACCGCGTTCAATTCCAAGGAGGGCGGCTTCTACCTCACCACCGTGGGCCGGGTGCAGACGCCGACCCTGGCGATCCTGGTCGAGCGCGAGGAAAAGATCCGCGCCTTCCAGCCGCGCGACTACTGGGAGATACACGCCCGCTTCGGCGCCGCCGCGGGCGAATACCCGGGCCGCTGGTTCGAGCCGGGATTCAAGAAGGACGAAGACCCCGAGCGCAAACCCGAGCGCCTGTGGAAAGCCGAGCGCGCGGAAGCGATCGCCGCGGCCTGCAGCGGAAAGCAGGGTACCGCCACCGAGGAAACCAAGCCGTCGACCCAGGCCTCGCCGCTGCTCTACGATCTGACCAGCCTGCAGCGCGAAGCGAACGGCCGCTTCGGCTTTTCGGCCAAGGGAACCCTCTCGCTCGCGCAGTCGCTCTACGAGCGGCACAAGGCGCTTACTTACCCGCGCACCGACGCGCGCGCTCTGCCTGAGGACTACATCGCCACCGTCAAGAAGACGATGGACGCGCTCGCGGGCGTCAAGGAATTCGCGCCGTTCGCCAAGCAGGTGCTCAAGGGCGGCTGGGTGAAGCCGAACAAGCGGATATTCGACAACAGCAAGATTTCCGACCACTTCGCGATCATCCCGACCCTGCAGACGCCCGGCAACCTGAGCGAGCCGGAAGCCAAGCTCTACGACCTGGTGGTACGCCGCTTCCTGGCGGTTTTTTTCCCATCCGCGGAATTCCTGCAGACGACCCGCATCACCACGGTGGGCGAGGAGCAGTTCAGGACCGACGGGCGCGTCATGCAGAGCCCGGGCTGGCTCGCCGTCTACGGCAAGAGCCTGCAGGACGAAACCGTCAATCTTCCCGCGATCGCGCAGGGCGAGAAGGTGAAGACGCTGGAAGTGAAGGCCACCGCCAACCAGACGCGGCCGCCAGCCCGCTTCAACGAGGCGACGCTGCTCTCGGCCATGGAAGGCGCGGGCAAGCTGGTCGAGGACGACGATCTGCGCGAAGCCATGGGCGCCAAGGGCCTGGGCACGCCGGCGACGCGCGCAGCGGTGATCGAGGGCCTGCTCAACGAAAAGTACGTCGAGCGGCTCGGCCGCGAGCTGAAGCCGACCTGGAAGGCATTCAGGCTGTTCTTCGCGCTGCGGCATTTCGGCGTCGACGAAATCACCTCGCCGGAACTCACGGGAGACTGGGAATTCAAGCTCAAGCAGATGGAGCAGGCGAAGCTGCCGCGCGAGCAGTTCATGAAGCACATAGAGCAGGTCACGCGCGACCTGGTGAAACGCGTCAAGACGGGCACCATCCCGGAGGAGGCTTTCGCGACGGTTTCCGCACCCTGTCCGAAGGACGGCGGCGTGATCCAGGAGACGTACCGGAAATTCCAGTGCCAGACCTGCGATTTCTACATCTGGCCCGTGCTGCTCGGGCGCGAATGGTCGCCCGAGGAAGTCGCCGAACTGGTCACCAAGAAATTCATCGGGCCGCTGACGGGTTTTCGCAGCAAGCAGGGACGGCCTTTTTCGGCCGGCCTGAAGCTGACTGACGATTTCCGCATCGAATTCGACTTCGGCCAGGCGGGGTCGGACAGCGACGAACCGGTCGACTTCAGCGGCCAGGAATCGCTGGGCGCCTGCCCGAAGTGCGGTTCGCGCGTCTTCGAGCACGGCGTTTCCTACGTCTGCGAGAAATCCGTCGGCAAGGAACGCAGCTGCGACTTCCGTTCCGGACGCATGATCCTGCAGCAGCCGGTCGAGCGAGCGCAGATGCAGAAACTGCTGGCGACCGGGCGCACCGACCTGCTGACCAACTTCATGTCGAAGAAGAACCGCAAGTTCAAGGCCTTCCTGGTGAAAACGCCCCAGGGCAAGATCGGCTTCGAATTCCTGCCGCGCGCGGAGAAGCCGGGCAAAGCGCCGGCCACGAAGGAGCCGCCAGCCGAAAAACCCGCCGCAGAGAAACCGCTGAAGAAGACGGCGAAGAAAACCGTGGCGAAAAAAGCGCCCGCCAGAAAAAAACGCTAGACGTCCAGGTTCCTCACACCGAGCGCGTTCGACTCGATGAATGCGCGGCGCGGCTCCACCTCGTCGCCCATCAGCTTGGTGAAGATTTCGTCCGCGGCGATACCGTCGTCGATCTGCACCCGCAGCAGCCGGCGCACCTGCGGATCCATGGTGGTTTCCCACAGCTGGGACGGGTTCATCTCCCCGAGGCCCTTGTAGCGCTGCAGGCTCATTGATTTCTGAACCTCCGCGAGCAGCCAGCGCATGGCTTCGCCGAAATCCTTGACCGGGTATTTCTTCTCGCCGCGCTGCACGAAGGCGCCGACGCCGACCAGTCCCCGCAGCATCTCCGCCGTCTGACGGATCTGGGCGTAATCCCCCGAATGCACGAATTCGGAGTCGATCGTCGTCACGCGCACGTTGCCGTGCCGCGTGCGCTCGATCCTGGCCTGGTAGCGCTCGGTCTTGGGATCGAAATGCGCCGAAACGCGTATGCCGTTGCCGGGCAGCGCCGCGGCCAGCGACTCGGCCGATGTCTGCGCCGAGTCGCGCCGGCCGAGATCGACCTGGACGCCCCTCAGCATCGCCAGCAGCACGTCGCGGTCTATCCAGCGCGACACGCGCTCGATCACCGCTTCGGACAGAAGGTAGGACTTGGCCAGTTCGGCCAGCGTGTCGCCGGTGATCGGCTCGCGTCGCGCCGCCGGGTGCAGCGCCGCATCCACCAGCGCCTGGCGCAGCATGAATTCGTTCAGCTCGTGCTCGTCCTTGAGGTAGCGCTCGTCCTTGCCGAGCTTCGCCTTGTAGAGCGGCGGCTGAGCGATGTAGATGTGGCCGCGCTCGACCAGCTCCGGCATCTGCCGGTAGAAGAACGTGAGCAGCAGCGTGCGGATGT
>CAZPNH010000007.1:0-13874 GCA_964587635.1 uncultured Bordetella sp. | reverse complement strand
CGGTCCGGACGGCGGCGCGCTCGCGGGCGATCCGGGACTGCCGGCGATCCCGGCCAATCAGGAGCCGGAAGACGGGGTCATCGCCTACGACGGCGACTATCGCGGCAACAAGGTGAGGGTGGTCGCGCTGCTGGTTCCCTGCGGCGGCCGGATCTGCGCGGTCCAGGTCGCCGAGACGACCATCAAGCGCGAGGCCCTCGCGCGCGACATCGTGCTCTACAGCCTGGTGCCCGAACTGCTGATCACGCTGCTCACGCTCGCGATCGTCTGGTTCGGCGTGCAGCGCGGCCTCGCGCCGCTCGAAGACCTGTCCACCGAAATCCGCGCCCGCTCGGCGCGCGACCTGCGGCCGATCGATCCGCAGCACGCGCCGCAGGAAGCGCAGCCGCTGGTGAACGCGCTCAACCAGCTGTTCGGGCAGGTCGCCGAGTCGAGCGCCAACCAGCAGCGTTTCCTCGCCAACGCCGCGCACCAGCTGCGCACGCCGCTCGCCAGCCTGCTGGCGCACACCGAGATCGCGCTGGCGCAGGACGTGCCCGAAGCGCACCGCGCGGAACTCGAGCAGGTGCACCGCGCCACCATCCGCACCGCGCGCCTCGCCACGCAGCTGCTCGCGCTCGCGCGCGCCGAACCGGGCGGCTACCGCGGCGAAGCCTTCGGCCCCGTCAACCTGCGCGCGGTGGTCGAGGACGCGGCGGACGAATGGGTGCACCGCGCGATGGCGAAGGAAATCGATCTGGGCTTCGAGCTCTCCGAGGCGCAGGCCTCGGGCGACGCGCTGCTGCTGCGCGAGGCGCTCGGCAACCTCATCCACAACGCCATCGAGTACACGCCTTCCGGCGGCCGCGTGACGGTGCGGACCGGCTCGCGGAACGAGCGCCCGTATCTCGAGGTCGAAGACGACGGGCCGGGAATCGCCCCCGCCGAACGCGCGCAGGTGCTGGAGCGTTTCTACCGGATTCCGGGCACTTCCGGCACCGGCAGCGGCCTCGGCCTGTCCATCGTGCGAGAAATTGCCGCGGCGCACCGCGCCGACATCGAGATCGGTGCCGGCGAGGGCGGCCGGGGCTGCAAAGTTGGGTTAACATTTCCGCATGGATAGCGTCGACATCGAAGTGCTGCGCAGCGCCGAAGCCTGGCGCAAGGCGGGCCATCGCGTCACCTTCGGCACCATCGTGCGCACCTGGGGCTCCGCGCCGCGCCCGGTGGGCGCTCTGGTGGTGATCCGGGACGACGGCCAGGTGGTCGGCTCGGTGTCGGGCGGCTGCGTCGAGGACGACCTCATCGAGAAAGTCCGCGCCGGCAACGTGGCGAAGGACAAGCCGCAGCTCATCACCTACGGCGTCACCAACGAGGAAGCCACGCGCTGGGGACTGCCCTGCGGCGGCACGCTCGAGCTGGTGATGGAACCGGTGACCGAGAAGAGCGCGTTCGGCGAACTGCTGGAGACGGTCTCCAAGCAGCAATTGGTGCGCCGGCGCCTGGAAATGGACAGCGGCCGCGTTTCGATGAAGCCGGGCAGCGGCGAGGACGTGCTCGAATTCGACGGCAAGGTCCTGACCACGGTACACGGGCCGCGCTGGCGCGTGATCCTGATCGGCGCCGGCCAGTTGACGCGCTACCTCGCCGAGATGGCGCGCATGCTCGACTACCACGTGCTGGTGATCGACCCGCGCGCGGAATACGCCGACGGCTGGGATCTGCCGAACGTCCAGCTCGACCGCGGCATGCCGGACGACGTGCTCGCCGCGGCGAACCTGGACGGCCACAGCGCGGTGGTGGCGCTGACGCACGACCCGAAAATCGACGATCTCGCGCTCATGGAGGCGCTCAAGTCGCCTGCGTTCTACGTCGGCGCCATCGGTTCCAAGAAGAACAACGACGCGCGCCGCACGCGCCTCAGGGATTTCGATCTGACCGAGGGCGAGATCGCGCGCCTGCGCGGCCCGGTCGGCCTGTACATCGGCTCGAAGACGCCGCCCGAGATCGCGGTGGCGATCCTCGCCGAGATGACGGCGGTGCGTCACGGCGTGAGCGAGCCCAGCTGGGCGGCCAAGTCCGCGGCGCGCTTCGACCCCTCGGCCTGCGAAGTGGCGCCGCAGAAGGTTTGAAGGTCGCCGCACTCCTGCTGGCCGCGGGATCCGCTTCCCGCTTTGGTTCCGACAAGCTGCTCCATCCCTTGCCGCACGGCGTGCCGATCGCGGTCCAGTCGGCACGCCATCTCAGGGCGGTATTTGGAGAAAGCGTTCTGGCGGTGGTTCGTCCAGAAGCCAAAGCGCTTGCTGACCTTTTTCGGAAGGAAGGTTGCGAGGTGGTGGTGTGTGCGCGTGCCGCCGACGGCATGGGGACCAGCCTTGCCTGCGGTGTGCGCGCGGCGGGTCCGGCCGGCGCCTATCTGGTCGCGCTCGCCGACATGCCGTTTATCCGTTCGTCCAGCATCGCCGCGGTGCGGGACGAACTCCTCAAAGGGGCGCCCCTGGTCGCGCCGTATTTCCGCGCGCGCCGGGGCCATCCGGTGGGCATTTCCTCGCGCTTTCACGATGAACTCGCCGTGCTGCAGGGCGATGAAGGGGCGAAGAAACTGCTCGCCGAGCATGCGGGGGAAATCGTCAAGATCCCGGTCGGCGATCCGGCGGTGCTGCGCGACATCGACACGCCGGGTGACCTCGCGCCGCCGCTCGTCGTATAGTCCGGCAAGGCCATGGAAACCGCGCAACGGGCGGTGCTGTTCGTGGACGTCACGGACAGCACGAAAATCTACGAGTCGCTCGGCGACACGGTGGCGCTGGCGCTCATCAACGGCCTGTTCAGCCATCTCGACAAAATCGTCGCCAAATTCGACGGCAGCGTCGTCAAGACGCTGGGCGACGGCATGCTGTGCGTGTTCGAGGACGCGGACGACGGCTTTCGCGCCGCCTGCGAAATGCAGTCCTCGGTCACCTCGCTCGCGCAGCGCGCCCACAACCGGCTGCAGATCAAGATCGGCTTCACCTACGGCTCGGTGATCCTCTCCAAGGGCGACGTCTTCGGCGACACCATGAACGTCTGCGCGCGCCTGGTGACGCTGGCGAATCCCGAGCAGATTCTCACTTCCGGCCAGACGGTGGAGGCGCTGTCGCCCGGCCTGCGCCCGCGCTGCCGGGAGCTGTTTCCCACGCGCATCAAGGGCAAGGCCGAGGAAGTGCCGGTGAGCGACGTGATCTGGCGCTACGACCCGGCGGTCACCGAAACCAACCTGACGCGCGCCGACCTGGCGCAGTCCGCGGCGATGGCGCTCAAGCTCATCTACCGCGGCAACATTTTCGTGGTCAACCGCACCCGCCCGGCGCTGCAGATGGGGCGCGACGACAACAACGACATCGTAACGGTGAGCCTGTTCGCCTCGCGCATCCACGCGCGCGTGCAGTGGCGCGAAGGCCACTACGTGCTCATGGACGCCTCGACCAACGGCACCTTCCTGCTGGTGGACGAGCAGTCCAGCGAGCTGCACCTGCGGCGCGAGGAGGCGGTGCTGTCGGGGCGGGGCTGGATCGGGCTGGGCAAGAGCGCCGCCAAGCACGGCGATCACTCGGTGCGCTACACGCTGCAGCCCGAGGTGGCCTGACTGATAAAATCGGGGAATGCCCGCTCCCCACACGTCCGCGCTTCAGGCCCTCACGCAGTCCCTGGAACAATCCGACCCGGAAATCTGCAGCGTCATCCGCCGCGAGGCGCAGCGCCAGGAGGACCACGTCGAGCTGATCGCCTCCGAGAACTACGCCAGCCGCGCGGTGATGGCGGCGCAGGGCTCGCTGCTCACCAACAAGTACGCCGAGGGCTACCCGGGCAAGCGCTATTACGGCGGCTGCGAATACGTCGACATCGCCGAGCAGATCGCCATCGACCGCGCCAAGCAGCTGTTCGGCGCGCCCTGGGCCAACGTGCAGGCGCATTCCGGCTCGCAGGCCAACCAGGCGGTGTACGCCGCGGCGCTCAAGCCGGGCGACACCATCCTCGGCCTGTCGTTGGCAATGGGCGGCCACCTCACGCACGGCTCGCCCGTGAACCTGTCGGGCAAGCTCTACAAGGTCGTCTCGTACGGCCTCGATGCGGATGAGCGCATCGATTACGAGCAAGCCGAGCGTCTTGCGCTCGAGCACAAACCGAAAATGATCGTCACCGGCGCCTCCGCCTACTCGCGCGTCATCGACTGGCAGCGCTTTCGCGCCATTGCCGACCGGTCTGGATCGCTGCTGATGTCCGACATGGCGCACTACGCCGGGCTGGTGGCGGCGGGGCTGTATCCCTCGCCGGTGGGCGTGGCCGATTTCGTCACCACCACCACGCACAAGACGCTGCGCGGCCCGCGCGGCGGACTGATCGTCGGCAAGCCGGAGCAGGAGAAGGCGGTCAACTCGGCGATATTCCCGGGCATCCAGGGCGGCCCGCTCATGCACGTGATCGCCGCCAAGGCGGTGGCGCTGGGCGAGGCGCTCAGGCCGGACTTCAAGCAGTACCAGGCGAGCGTGCTCGACAACGCGCGCACCATGGCGGCCACGCTGACGAAGCGCGGCCTGCGCATCGTCTCCGGCGGCACCGACTGCCACCTGTTCTTGCTGGATTTAAGGGCGAAGAACATCACCGGCAAGGACGCCGAGGACGCGCTCGGCCGCGCGCACATCACCGTGAACAAGAACGCCATCCCGAACGATCCGCAGAAGCCGGCGGTCACCTCCGGCATCCGCGTCGGCTCGCCGGCGATGACCACGCGCGGCTTCGGCCGGGCGGAGGCGGAGAAGCTCTCCAACCTGATCGCCGACGTTCTTGAGGACCCGAAGGGCGAGCTCACGCTGCAGCGCGTGACGCGCGAGGTGACGGCCATGTGCGCGAAGTTTCCGGTGTACGCCTGACGCGCCGCCATGCGCTGCCCCTTCTGCTCGAACGAAGACACGCAGGTGGTGGACACGCGCTCCAACGAGGGCACCAACGTCATCCGGCGGCGCCGCAAATGCCCGAAGTGCGACAAGCGCTTCACCACCTACGAGCGCGTCGAGCTGCGCATGCCGCGGCTGGTGAAGAAGGGCGGCAGCCGCACCGATTTCGACCGCGACAAGCTGGTCGGCAGCCTGATGCTCGCGCTGCGCAAGCGCCCGGTGGCCACCGAGGAGATCGACGCCGCGGTCGACCGCATCGAGGAGAAGCTGCGCTCGCTGGGCGAGCGCGAGATTCCGACCTCGCGCGTGGGCGACCTGGTGATGCGCGAGCTGGCGAAGCTGGACAAGATCGGCTATATCCGTTTCGCGTCCGTCTACCGCAGCTTCGAGTCGCCGGATGATTTCCGCGAGGCGGTGCAGGAAGTGAAATCCCCCCGAAGAAAGCGCAGGGGAACCTAAGGTTCCCCCGCACCCCCTCCGGCAACAAGAAGTGACCTCCTTCAGCGACTTCGACCGCGCCATGATGGCGCGCGCGCTCGAGCTCGCGGCAAAAGGGCTCTACACCACCACGCCCAATCCGCGCGTCGGCTGCGTCGTTACCAAAGATGAAAAGATTGTCGGCGAGGGCTGGCACGAGAAGGCGGGCGGGCCGCATGCCGAGGTGGTGGCGCTCCGGCAGGCCGGCGCGCAGGCGGCGGGCGCTACGCTCTACGTGAACCTCGAGCCCTGCAGCCACCACGGCCGCACGCCGCCCTGCACCGACCTCATCGTGAAGAAGAAGGTAAAGCGGGTGGTGGCCGCCATGCTCGATCCCAATCCGCAGGCTGCGCGCGGCGGCGAGGCGCTCGCCGCGGCCGGCATCCGCTTCGAGCACGGGCTCATGGAAGCCGAGGCGAGGGAACTCAATATCGGCTTCATATCGCGCATGACGCGCAAGCGGCCCTGGGTGCGCATGAAAATCGCGGCCACGCTCGATGGGCGCACCGCGTTGGCCGACGGCCGCAGCCAATGGATCACCGGCGCCGAGGCGCGCAAGGACGGCCACCGCTGGCGCGCCCGGGCCTGCGCCATCCTCACGGGCCTCGGTACGGTGAAGGCCGACGATCCGCGGCTCACGGTGCGCGACGTCAAGACGCCGCGCCAGCCGCTGCGCGTGGTGATCGACAGCCGGCTGGAAATCGCCGACGAGGCGAAAATATTCGAAGGCGGCGGCGTGCTGGTGATCTGCGGTGTGCAGAAGCAGCGGAAACTGAAGGCGGAGGTGCTGCAGCTGCCCAACCAGCAGGGCAAGGTGGATCTGCCGAAAATGCTGGAAGAGCTTGCGCGCCGCGGCGTGAACGAATTGCACGTCGAAGCCGGCTTCCGCCTGAACGGCTCGCTGGTGCGCGAGGGCTGCGTGGATGAATTCCTGCTCTATCTCAATCCCAGCTTCCTCGGGGACGAGGCGCAGGGGATGCTCGAGCTGCCGCCGTTCGCCTCGCTCGAAGCACGGCCGAAGCTCAACCTACACAGCGTAGAGCGCCTCGGCGCGGACCTGAGAATCGTCGCCCGCGCCGCCTAGCGCGGCGCACAGCAGGCGGCAGATCAGCCGCTCGCTGCGGCCGTCGCGGTCTAGGCGCGGGCAGTATTCCGCGAGTTCGAAAGCGATCAGTCTCGGATCTCTCCCGATGCGCTCGAAATCCAGCAGCAACTCGTCGCCGCGAATGCCGGACGCGGCAGGCGTGGCGACCGCGGGCAGTTCACGGGGGTCGAGCGCATCGAGGTCCAGCGTCACGCCGTACCCCGCTGTGCCCTCGTTGGCGATCGCCATCGCGTCTTCCATCACCAGCGCGAGACCGCGGCGTCCAACTTCCTCGATCCCGAAGACGCGCACGCCGAGACGCTCGAGGAGCTCGGCTTCGGCGGCCTCGTAACTCCTGACGCCGACGAGGCAGACGTGGCGCGGCAGCAGCACGCCGTCTGAGAGTCCCGCCAGCGCGTGATCGCATTGCCCGAGCAGCGCGGCCAGCGGCATGCCGTGCGCCCGCCCGCTCGGGCTCGTGCCCGGCGTGTGGCTGTCCATGTGGGCGTCGATCCAGACGAGGCCCAGCGGCCCGCGCGCTTTGAGCGCCAGGGCGGCGCCGCTCCAGGTGCCGGCCGCACAGGAATGGTCGCCGCCGATGACGCAGGGAAACCGCCCGCCGCGCAGGCTCTGTGCGACACGCGTGGCCAGTTCGGCACAGAGCCCTGCCACTGCGCCGGCCGCACCGCCGCGATTGCGCTGCGGCGCCAGCGTCACGTCCCAGGAAGCATCGATCCCGGATTGCCGCAAGCGCCATTCCAGCCCGGACGCGGCGAGCCGCGCGGGCGCCTGCGCGCACGATGTATCCGCGCCGCCCAGGCCGCTCGCGACGCCGATCAGATCGACCTTGCGGCCGCGCACCGGTATGCCGTCCATTTTCGCCAAGTTGGATTGTCCGGTAACCTTCAAGTTCAATGTTTACCGGCATCGTCCAGGCCGTCGGCCGCATCGAGAAACTGAATCCCCTGCAGGTGGCGATCGCCAGCCTGCCGCTCTCGGACGTGCGCATTGGCGATTCGATCAGCGTGCAGGGCTGCTGTCTGACGGTGGTGAAGAAGGCGAAAGGAAAACTCTGGTTCGATGTCTCGAAAGAAACCCTGCGCGTTACCGCCGGGTTGGACCGGCCCGGCGCGGTGAACATCGAGAAATCGTTGGGCCTCGGAGACAAGCTCGGCGGGCACCTCGTTACCGGCCATGTGGACGGCGTCGGACGCGTGGTCAAAGTGAAGGGCAGCGAATATACCTTCAAGGTGCCCAAGAACCTTGCCCGTTACATCGCGCGTAAAGGTTCCGTATGCATCGACGGCGTGAGCCTGACCGTGAACCGGGTGAAGGGAACGGCTTTCGAAGTAAATCTGATCCCGCATACGCTCAAGGTCACGACCCTCAAGCGCCTTGCGCGCGGCGCAAAAGTCAATCTGGAAGTGGATCTGGTCGCGCGCTATCTCGAGCGCATGCTCGGCGCCTGAATCAGGCCCGTCGGTCCAATATTACGACGAGCTCCGCCAGTCCTCTGGGGTGCGAGGTTCGCGCGTAAGGCGGCTTCGGCCACGACCAGCGGCCCTCGGGAAACAGCGCGCGCATGCCGTTGATGTCGCAGTGGTAAGGCGGGCCTTCAATCGAACCTTCCGCAGCATTTGCTCGCAGCAACTGCACGAAGAGCGCATACAGCTTGCCGCCGGGCGCTATCCAGCGATACAGTTGGTCGGCGTATTCGCGCCACTGGTCCGGATACAGCGCGCACAGGCAGGTCTGCTCGTAGACGGCGTCGAAGGCGCGTTCCGGCTTCCACGCGAGCGCGTCGGCTTCTATCAGGGTCGCCTTGAGGCCGGCGGCATCGAGCTGCCTGCGCGTGCGTTCGATGGCCGCGGGTGCGTAGTCGAGCGCCGTCACGCCGAAGCTCGCCTTCGCCAGCACGGCGACCTCGTGGCCTGAGCCGCAGCCGGGAATCAGGATGCGGCAAGGTTTGAGCGCACCCGAGCCGAGCCACACGCCCAATTGCGGATTGGCCGCGCCGCGATCCCAGGGCGTGTCACCCGCCTGGAAACGTTTTTCCCAGAATTCCTGCGTCGGCCCGGCCATGCGTCAGCGCCCGGACTTGGCGACGTGGTTGTGGATGGCGCCGGGCGTGGTCAGCCAGACATTCTTCGCGCGCACGATGTGCTTGAGCGCGCGGCGCAGCTGGCGCAGGCGGAAGGGCTGGCCCACGATGTAGGGATGCAGCGCGATGCCCATCACCAGCGGCTGCTGTTTCGACTGCGCGGCCATTTCGTCGAAGTTGTCCACGATCATGTCGGCGAAGTCGCGGCCGCCCATCTGCCGCGCGATGATCGCCGGGATGTCGTTCAGTTCCTGCGGGTAGGGGATCGACCAGAGATTGCCGGAGCGCGTATCGAACTTTATCGGCTGGTCGTCGTGGCACCAGTTGAGCGTGTAGCGGTAGCCGGTCTCGGCGAGCAGGTCCGGCGTCGCGCGGCTTTCGGAGATCCAGGGGCTCAGCCAGCCGGTGGGGTTCTGCTTCGACTCGCGATGAATGCGTTTCCTGCAGGAAAGCAGCAGCGATTTTTCGTCCGGTTCGCTCAACTCGCCTTGCCGGTCGGCGTTCGTATGGCCGTGGCCGATCAGCTCGTCCCCGCGCTTGACGAAGGCTTCGACGACTTCGGGGCAGTAGTCGTACAGCGAGGTATTGATGAGCGCGCCCAGCGGCAGCTTCAGGCTCTCGAACAGATCGAGGCAGCGCCACACGCCGACGCGGTTGCCGTAGTCGCGCCAGGAATAGTTGAGCACGTCGGGCTCCGGGCTTTTGGGGCCGAGCGCGGCGCCCAGGCCCTCGCCGAAGTCGAAGTGCTCGACGTTGAAGCCGATATAAACCGCGAGCCGCTTGCCGCCCGGCCAGTCGTAGTCCGGCCGCCGCGTGATGGCGGAGTACGCGTAGCGGTCGTGCGTTTTCAGGGCGCGATGCACTGGATTAGGGCGTTCGGGTTACGCCTTCACGAGTCCTGCACGCACCAAAAGCCATTCCGCGCTGTCGTTCCAGACTTCCATTTTCACGATTTTTCCGCGGCTGACGACATAGCGGTCGACGTAGCGGTTGCCCTCGAAGGGCGTGCCATCCAGCCATTCGCCGTAGAGGGTGCCGGTCTGGTACACGGTCGTTTCCTCCGCCGTCCCGCCCTCGACGATGTGGGTGGGGCCGAACTT
Source organism: uncultured Bordetella sp. (assembly GCA_964587635.1). Taxonomy (GTDB): domain Bacteria; phylum Pseudomonadota; class Gammaproteobacteria; order Burkholderiales; family SG8-39; genus RBG-16-66-20. The sequence goes on along the minus strand of CAZPNH010000007.1, from coordinate 4,199 downwards.
CTTCTTCACCCACTTGTAGCGCGCCTTGTTGAACGCGGTCGCATCCGCCGGGTCGCGCATCAAGCGGTTGCCGGTAAAGCGGATTTCCAGCCCCGGCGCGCAGTACTGCCGCGCGGAATCGGGGTCGGGAATCATGTGCAGGCGCAGGTATTCCTCGACGATTTTCCCGGGGTCTTCCATTTCGAAAGCCTAGCATGGCACGACACCTGCTAATGTATCGGGCAGTTCCATATACCGGGGAGGTTGCCATGTTTGCTCGCGCCATTTTTCTCGCCATCGCGTTCGCCGCCGCGCTGCCGGCCGCGGCCGAGGACACCATCAAGATCGGCCTCGTCACCGCGCTCTCCGGCCAGTCGGCGCGCGCGGGGGAGGCGCTTACGCGCGGCCTCACCGTCGCGATCGACGAATTGAACGCGAAGGGCGGCGTGCTCAAGGGACGCAAATTCGAACTGGTGCGGCGCGACGACGAAGGCGTGCCCGCCAAGGGCGTGCTGGCGGCGCGCGAACTCATCTTCAAGGAAAAGGTCGCGGTGCTGTTCGGCGGCCTGGATACGCCGGTGTCCATGGCGATCGTGCCGATCATGAACGCGGAGAAGGTTCCCTTCATGGGACCCTGGGCCGCGGGCACGCCCATCACCCGCAACGGCGCCAATCCGAATTTCGTGTTCCGCGTATCGGCGGTGGATGAGCTGGTCGACAAGGCGATGCTGCAGTACTCGCAGAAGACCTTCAATTCGAAAAGCTGCGGCATGATCCTCGTCAACAATCCCTGGGGCGAGTCGAACGAAAAAGGCCTCACCGCCGCGCTCGCCGCCAAGGGCATGAAGCCGGCCGGCATCGAGAAGTTCGAAGCCAGCGACGTGGACGTGGTGCCGCAGCTCACGCGCCTCAAGGCCGCGGGCGCGGACTGCCTCTTCCTGGTCGGCAACGTCGGCCCTTCGGCGCAGGTGGTGAAGTCGCTCGACCGCATGGGCTGGAAGCCGCCGGTGGTGTCGCACTGGGGTCCCGCGGGCGGCCGCTTCACCGAGCTCGCCGGTCCGAGCGCGAAGGACGTGCATTTCATCCAGACCTACAGCTTCTTCGGCAAGCAGTCGCCGGTCGGCGAAAAGGTGCTCAAGGCCCTGATGGCCAAATACCCCGATGTGAAGAGCGCGGGCGACGTGACGCCCGCGGTGGGCGTGGCCAACGCCTACGACGGCATGATGCTCACCGCGATGGCGATCGAGAACGCCGGCAGCCTAGAGGGCCCGGCGATTGTCGAGGGCTATCACAAGATCCGCAGCTACACCGGCCTCATCAAGACCTACAACAAGCCGTTCTCGCCCGACAACCACGACGCGGTAAGCGAAAACGACTACGTGTGGACGCAGTTCATCGACAACGAAATCATGCCGGTGGCGATGAAGAAATAGGGTAGCCAGCCCCTTCGGAAGACGGCCGCCTCGCGCGGCCGTTTTTTTATATGTTGATCACCTCCGCCCTCATCTCCGGTCTCGGCCTGGGCAGCATGTACGGACTGCTCGCGCTGGGCTTCTACATCACCTACTCGGTATCGAGCACGGTGAATTTCGCGCAGGGCAGCGCGATGATGCTCGGCGCTGTGTTCGCCTATACCTTCACGGCGAGGCTTGGCTGGCCCCTGCCGTTCGCCGTGCTGGCGTCGCTCGCGCTGTGCGCGCTGTACGGGATGCTGGTGGAGATCGCCGCGGTGCGGCCCTTCGCGCGCCGCGGCTCGAACGCCTGGCTGATGGCGACGGTGGCGCTCGGTATCCTGGCCGACAACACGGTGCTGTTTACCTTCGGCAAGGAGCCGCGCGGCTTCACCATGGCCTGGGCCGGCAGCCAGATGGACCTGCTCGGCATCAAGGTCTCGCTGCTGCAGATCCTCATTCCCGCCGTCGGCCTCGCGCTCGCCGCTGCCCTGCACGCTTTTTCCACGCGCACGACATCAGGCAAGGCGATGCTGGCGGTGGTACAGAATCCGGACGCGGCGCGCATCATGGGCATCAACGTGCCGAGGGTGATCCTGCTCGCCTATGCGGCCTCGGCGGCGTTTGCGGGCGCGGCGGGAATCATGATCGCGCCGCTGCTGAACGTGCACTCCGACATGGGCACCGTGTTCGGCCTGAAGGCCTTCGCGGTGGCGATCCTGGGCGGCATCACCAGCGCCTGGGGCGTGATGCTCGCCGGCCTGCTGTTCGGCGCCACCGAATCGCTGATCACCGCGCTGCTCGGTTCGGCCTATACGCAGATCCTGACTTTCGCGCTGGTCATCGTCGTGCTCGCCCTCAGACCCGACGGCCTGTTCGGCCGCGCCGCGGTGAAAAAAGTATGAAACTGGCCGCGTTCGCCGCCGGGTTTGCCGCTGCCCTGCTGTTCACTGCGCATGCGAACAGCTACTACGTCTTCGTGATGGCGATGCTGGCGTTCACGGCCATTACCGGTGTTGGCCTGAACGTGCTGCTCGGGCTGAGCGGGCAGGTGTCCTTCGGCCACGTCGGCTTCTACGCCATCGGCGCGTACACGGTCGCCATCCTGACGGTCACGGCCAAGTGGAGCTTCTGGGCAGCGCTGCCCGCGGCGGCGTTGCTGTCCGGCGCGACGGGGGCGCTGCTCGCGCTCCCGGCGCTGCGCGTGAGGGGGCCTTACCTGGCCATGGTGACGATCGCCTTCGGCTTCATCGTCGAGAACGTGGCGGTGGAGTGGCGCGGGCTCACCGGCGGCCAGAACGGCATCATGGGCGTCACGCAGCCCTCGGCGTTCGGCGTCGCCTTCGGCGAGCGCGGCGTTGCGCTCGCCGCGATCGCAACCGCCGCCGCGGCGACCTGGGGATTCTGGCGGCTGTCGCGCAGCCGCTGGGGCGCGGCGATGCGCGCGGTGAAGGATTCGGAAGTGGCCGCCGAATCCATCGGCCTCGATCCGCTGGTGATCAAGACGGCCGCTTTCGCCATCTCGGCGCTGTGCGCGGGCGTCGCCGGCGCGATCTTCGCGCCCATGTCGGGCTTCGTCACGCCGTCGACCTTCGGTTTCTCGCAATCCATATTGTTTCTGCTGGCCGTGATCATCGGCGGCGCGGGGACGGTGGCCGGTCCACTGGTCGGCGCGGCGGTGGTGGTCCTGCTGCCGGAGGCGCTGGCCTCGCTCGCCGAATACCGCCTGCTGATATTCGGCGCGCTGCTGCTGGTGGTGCTGTGGGCCGCGCCGGATGGCATCGTCGGGACAGCGGCGCGGCTGCTGTCGCGCAGGAGGCAGGTCCGCGCGGCGGGCGGCGCCGGCAGCGCGCCCGGTCCCCGTTCGAAGGCCGGCCTCGAGGTCTGCGGCCTGGGAATCACCTTCGGCGGCGTTGCCGCGGCATCGGACGTATCCTTCGACGCCAGGCCCGGCGAGGTGACCAGCCTGATCGGCCCGAATGGCGCCGGCAAGACCACCGTGCTCAACATGCTGGGCGGCTTCTACCGCCCGGATGCGGGAGCGATCCGGCTCGGCAAGCTCGAGCTGCGAGGCGGGCGCGCCTGCAAGGTCGCGCGCGCCGGCATCGCGCGCACTTACCAGACCACCCAGCTGTTCGGCACGATGACGGTGGCCGAGAACCTGGCGATCGCCTCGCCCGACGCGGATCCGGCGGCGCTGCTCGCCTTCGCCGGCTATGGCGGCGATCTGGATGCGCGCGCCGCGGACCTGCCGCACGTGGACCGGCGCCTGGTCGAAATCGCGCGCGCGCTCGCCACGCGGCCGGCGGTGCTGCTGCTGGACGAGCCGGCGGCCGGCCTGTCGCGCGAGGACAAGGCGAGGCTCGCGGCGCTGCTGCGCCGGATCGCCGACGGCGGCGTCGCGGTGATCCTGGTCGAGCACGACATGGCCGTGGTGATGGGGATATCGGATCACGTCGTGGTGCTGGACGCGGGCGTGAAGATCGCAGATGGCGTGCCGGCCGACGTGCAGCGCGACCCCGCAGTGAGGAAGGCCTATCTGGGCGAAGGGCAGGGCAAGCTTGTCGCAAGCAGGGGAGACGTCGGCGAACCCCTGCTGGATGTGGGGCGCCTCGAAGCCGGCTACGGCGCCGAGCCGGTATTGAAAGGCGTCGACCTGCAGGTGCGCGAGCGCGAAATGGTGGCGGTGCTGGGCGCGAACGGCGCCGGCAAGTCGACGCTGATGCGCGCCATCTCCGGCTTGCACCGGCCGGTCGCCGGCGGCATCAG
>CAZPNH010000006.1:0-13980 GCA_964587635.1 uncultured Bordetella sp. | reverse complement strand
CGAGGAATGTCCTCGGTTTTGCCTTGTCGATTTGCACGGAGAACAGACAAGTGAATCCCATGCAGTTTGGCGTTGCAAGACCTTAAGGTACCTACACATGAAATTCACCCACGAACACGATGAGATCCGCCGCACCATGAAGAAATTCATCGACGCTGAGATCAATCCGCACGTCGACGAATGGGAGGCCGCCGAGCAGTTTCCCGCGCATGAGGTGTTCAAGAAGCTGGGCAAGCTCGGCATGCTGGGACTCACCAAGCCCGAAGCCTACGGCGGCTCGGCGCTCGACTACAGCTACTCCATGGTGTTCGCGGAGACGCTGGGCCGGATCCGCTGCGGCGGCGTGCCGATGGCGATCGGCGTGCAGACCGACATGGCGACGCCGGCCCTGGCGAGATTCGGCTCGGACGAGCTGCGCAAGGAATTCCTCGCGCCCGCCATCGCCGGCGACTACGTGTCCTGCATCGGCGTCTCGGAGCCGGGCGCCGGCTCGGACGTGGCGTCGATCAAGACCACGGCGCGCAAGGACGGCGGCGACTACGTCATCAACGGCGCCAAGATGTGGATCACCAACAGCCTGCAGGCCGACTGGATGTGCCTGCTCGCCAACACCTCGGAAGGCTCGGCGCACAAGAACAAGACGCTGATCATCCTGCCGATGAAAACCAAGGGCGTCAGCGTCGCCAAGAAGATACGCAAGATCGGCATGATGTCCTCGGACACCGGCCTGATCCACTTCGACGACGTGCGCGTGCCGCAGCGCTACCGCGTCGGCGAGGAAGGCGCGGGCTTCACCTACCAGATGCAGCAGTTCCAGGAGGAGCGGCTGTGGGCGGCGGCAAGCTCGGTGCAGGGGCTGACGCGCACGCTGGAGGACACCATCGAATACATCCGCGAGCGCAAGATGTTCGGCCAGACCGTGCTCGACTTCCAGTACGTGCACTACCGCCTCGCGGAACTGAAGACCGAGATCGAGGCGCTGCGCGCCCTCACCTACCGCGCCTGCGAGATGTACGTCGCCGGCGAGGACGTCACCGAGCTCGCCTCCATGGCCAAGCTGAAATGCGGGCGCCTGCGGCGCGAAGTCTCGGATGCCTGCCTGCAGTACTGGGGCGGCATGGGGTACACCTGGGACAACCCGGTGTCGCGCGCCTACCGCGACGGACGCCTGGGGTCCATCGGCGGCGGCGCCGACGAGGTGATGCTCGGCATCATCTGCAAGTACATGCACATCCTTCCCAAGAAGTAGAAATCCGTTCGTGAAATTCCGCTCGCTCCTCGTCGCCAACCGGGGAGAAATCGCTCTCCGGGTGATGCGCACCGCGAAGCGCATGGGCCTGCGCACCATCGCGGTGTACTCGGACGCGGACCGCGACGCGCCGCATGTGCGCGCGGCGGATACGGCGGTGCACATCGGAGGATCGTCGCCGCGCGAGTCGTACTTGAATATCTCTTCCGTTTTGAAGGCGGAAGGCGAAGCGGTGCATCCGGGATATGGCTTTCTTTCCGAGAACCCGGAATTTGCGGACGCAGTGTTGAAAGCCGGCCGCGTCTGGATCGGGCCGCCGCCCACCGCGATCAAGGCGATGGGCGACAAGGCGAACGCCAAAGCCATTGCGGCGAAAGCGGGTGTCCCGATCCTGCCTACTTACGACAAAAATCCCGAATTTCCACTGATGATCAAGGCGCTGGCGGGCGGCGGCGGGCGCGGCATGCGCCTCGTTCGTTCACCGGAAGAATTCGCAGCGGCGATGAAAAGCGCGCAATCCGAAGCGGAGCATTCCTTCGGCGATTCGCGCGTGCTGCTGGAGAAAGCGCTGCTCGCGCCGCGCCACGTGGAAGTGCAGATCTTCGCCGACGACCATGGGAACTGCATCCACCTCGGCGAGCGCGACTGCTCGGTGCAGCGCCGCCACCAGAAGCTGATCGAGGAGTCGCCCTCCCCCGCGGTCGACACGAAACTGCGCGAGGCGATGGGCCAGGCAGCGATCAAGGCCGCGCGCGCAGTGGGCTATGTCGGTGCAGGCACTGTGGAATTCCTGCTCGAGGACGGCAAGTTCTGGTTCATGGAGATGAACACGCGCCTGCAGGTCGAGCATCCGGTGACCGAGGCGATCACGGGCCTCGACCTGGTCGAATGGCAGCTGCGCGTCGCATCCGGCGAACCGCTGCCGGCGAAGCAGGAGGAGATCCGCTTCTCGGGCCATGCCATCGAAGTGCGCCTGTGCGCCGAGGACCCGGAGCGCGATTTCCTGCCGCAGGCTGGCACGCTCACCCGGTGGCAGCCGTCGGGCGCGGTGCGCGTGGACCACGCGCTCGAGTCCGGCATGGAAATTCCGCCGTTCTACGATTCGATGATCGCCAAGCTCATCGCGCACGCGCCTACGCGCGACGGCGCGCGCGCGAAGCTGGCTGCGGCGCTGGACGAGACCGTCGCGCTCGGCGTGCCGACCAACAAGGCGTTCCTTGCCGCTGTCCTGCGCGACAAGGCATTCGCGGACGGACGGGCGACGACGGATTTTCTTTCGCGCTTCAGTTTCGGGAGCGAAGATTTCGGCGAATGGACGGGCTGGAGCAACAACCCGGCGCACCGCTCGCGCGGGAGCGAGGGCTTTTTCCTGCGCAACATGGCCAGCCCGGCGCAGCGCAAGGGCGCCAGCGACGGCAGGCTGGTGGCGCCCATGAACGGGCGCGTGGTCGCGGTAAATGCCAAAGCCGGCGAAACGATCGCCGCGAACAAAGCGCTGGTGGTGCTGGAAGCCATGAAGATGGAGCACGGGCTGGATTTCCCGTTCGCCTTGAAAGTAAAAGCCGTCCACGTCAAGGCCGGCGCACAGGTGGCTCCCGGCAAGCTGCTGATGGAATTCGAACCCGCGTGAAGGCGCATCCTGCGCTCACCGAGGAGCACGAGGCCTACCGCGACACGGTGCGGCGCTTCGTCGAGCGCGAAATAATGCCGCAGGCGGCCGCTTGGGACGAGGCGGGCGAATTCCCCCGCGAACTCTATAAAAAGGCCGCGGCCGCCGGCCTGCTCGGCCTGGGCTTTCCCGAGGAATACGGCGGCACGCCGGCGGATTATTTCTTCCGCATCGTCAGCGCGGAGGAGTTCGCGCGCGCCGGCACCGGCGGCCTGTCGGCGAGCCTGTTCTCGCACACCATCGGCGCGCCGCCCATCGCCGCGGAAGGCAGCGAAGAGCTCAAGCGCCGCGTGCTGCCCTCCATCCTGTCCGGCGACAAAATCAGCGCACTCGCCATCACCGAACCCGGCGGCGGCTCGGACGTGGCCAACCTGAAAACGAAAGCCGTGCGGGAAGGCGATGCATACGTCGTCAGGGGAGAGAAAACCTTCATCACCTCCGGCATGCGCGCCGACTATTACACCGTGGCGGTACGCACGGGCGGCCCGGGCGCGGCGGGCGTGTCCTTGCTGCTGATCGAGCGCGAGCGGCCCGGCTTCACGCGCGCAGAGCTGAAGAAGATGGGCTGGTGGTGTTCGGACACCGCCAGCCTGCATTTCGATAATGTGCGCGTGCCCGCCGCCAACCTGATCGGCGAGGAGAACGCGGGCTTCCGCGCCATCATGCGCAACTTCAATACCGAGCGCCTGTCCATGGCGGCCAGCGCCACCGGCTTCGCGCAGGCCTGCCTCGAGGATGCGCTGGACTGGGCGCGCCAGCGCCAGACCTTCGGCCAGGCGCTCATCGGCCACCAGGCGATCCGCCACAAGCTGGTGGACATGCAGGCGCGCGTGCACGCGGCGCGCGCGCTGCTCTACGATACCGCCTGGAAGCTGCGCGAGGCGCCGCGCGAACCGGCGCACATCGCGCAGCTCGCCATGCTGAAGAACGCCGCCACCGACGCCATGCAGTACTGCGCAGACGGCGCGGTGCAGACGCTGGGCGGCGCGGGCTTCATGCGCGGCACGCGCGCCGAGCGCATCTACCGCGAAGCCAAGGTAATGCAGATCGGCGGCGGCAGTACCGAAATCATGAAGGACCTGGCCGCCCGGCAGCTGGGATGGGAACCGTGAGCGAAGCGAAAATGAAAAAAATGCACGCGCTGATGCGCAGCGTGATGGAAGAGCACATCGCCTTCAACAAGCACCTCGGCCTGAAGGTGGAGTCCTTCGACCCCGAGGCGCCCAAGCTGCGCTTCGACATGCGGCCCGAGCTGGTCGGCAATCCGCGGCGCCAGATCCTGCACGGCGGCGTGATCTCGGCGACGCTGGACGTGGTGGGCGGCCTCGCCATCATGCTGTCGCTCGCCGGGGAGATGGACGGCACGCCCGACACCTTCCCGAACATCGGCACCATCGACCTGCGCGTGGACTACCTGCGGCCGGGACGCGGCAAGCACTTCATCGCCACCGCGCGCATCGTGCGCAAGGGCAGCCGCATCGCGGTGATCCACATGGAGCTGCACAACGACGAAGGCGAACTCATCGCCACCGGCGGCGCGGCCTACGTGGTCGGCTGACTACCTGCCCGCCTTGATGAATTCGAGAAGCTCCAGCCCGAACGCGGTGTCGTCCGTCGAGCCCAGGTGCGCGATCTCGCTGATGTGGTTGTGGCCCTTGAGCTCGCTCGTGCGCGGGCAGGCGCCGCCGTCGCGCTTGCACAGGCCCTCGCGCAGCCTCGCCGCTTCGTCGCGGAATTCCTTCGGGTCCAGCTCGGCGTAGACCAGGAACACCGGGATTTTCCGGCCCTCCAGCTTGGACAGCAGCGAGCGCTCCGGCCAGCCGGCGCGATTGCCGAAGTAGGCCTCGACGTTCGGCCCCGGCGGCGCGTCCGCCGGATCGAGAATCGGCGACTGCAGGATGGCGCCCGCCACGCCGTCGTTGCCGCCCGCGGGCTGCAAGCGCTCGTCGAAGATGTAGTGCGCGGCGTGCGTGCCGCCCGCCGACTGGCCGAACACGAAAATGCGGTCCGGGTCGCCGCCGAATTCGCCGATGTTCTTCCTGATCCACGCCAGCGCCGCGGCCACATCCTCGCCGCCCGCCGGCCACACCGCCCTGGGCGCGAGGCGGTAGTTCATCGTCACGCCGATCACGCCGTTCTTCGCGAAGAACACGCCGACGTTCTGGTAGAACGGCACGCCCGCGCGGCTTTTCGCGCCGCCGACGTAGCCGCCGCCCGGCACGAACAGCACCACCGGGAAGCGTCCCGGCTTGGCCGCCGGCGCGAAGACGTCCAGCCGCTGCCGCTCGTCCGGCCCGTAGGCGAGGTCCTCGCTCGAGCTCACGCCCGCCGACGCCTTCACCACGCGCGGAATGTAGAGGTCGAAGGTCGCCTGGATCATCGGCGGATTGAGCACCGGGCCGATGTCCTTCAGCTTCGCGGCGATGTCCGCGGGCATCTGCGCCATGGCCTGCCCTGCTGCCGCGCAAAGAAGCGCGGCGGCGATCCTCATCCGCATGCCTGCCCCCCGCAGCTCAGTCCGGCTTGACGGCGAACTTGCCGCTGCCCAGGAAATAGACCGCGAGCCCGCAGAACAGGTAGAAGCCCTGCAGCTCCAGCGCCCAGCCGCCTTGCTTGCCCAGCGTCATGATCTGGCTGGTATGCACCAGCGTGATCGCGAAGAGCATGTTGGCCACCACCAGCAGGCCGCCGATGCGCGTGAAAAATCCGAAGATAAGCAGCAGCGGCGCGAGCACTTCGCCGATGTAGACGCCGTAGGCGACGAACGCCGGCATGCCCATGGCCGCCAGCTGGCCCGAGATGAATCCCATCGCGCCCGCTGGGTTCATGAGCTTCGCGGCCCCGTGCATCAGGATCAGCACGCCGAGCGTGAGGCGCAGGACCAGCTTGCCCGTATCGTCGCTTTGCAGTGGATATTTCATTTGCCGCTCCCCTTTCCGTATTTCTGCATTAAAGAGTCGATATTGTCCGTCATCCGCGGCGCCAATTCGACGATTCGGTCGATGGTGCGGCGCACATGCGCCTTCACCGCCACGATATTGGTCTGGTAGTCCGGAATCACGTCCTCGATGTCAGGAAGCCACGCTGCCGGCTCGCCGCATACCTCCAGGTACAGCGGCACCTCCCGCCCGAACCGCTCCCGGATGAACGCCTGGTGGTCCGTGCTCATCGCCACCACCAGGTCCGACTCGTCCATGATCACCTGCGTCAGCGCCCGCCTGCCGTGACGGCCGATATCGAGCCCCTTCGACAACAGATATTCGCGAACATAGGACCAGACGACATGCGGGTGATCCGCCGTTCCCGCCGAGGAAACATGAATGTCCTCGCGCCCCGCCAGCAGCTTCCTCGCCGCCATGTCAGCCGTCAGGCTGCGGAAGATGTTGCCGGTGCAGACGAAGAGAAGGTTTTTATGCAATCGACAATTAACAGTTCACTTAAGTGGCCCGCTGTGAACCGGTACAGCTAAATTTATTGGCCGCCACCGGGGCCGTCAGTTCACGAAGATGCAGAACAGAAGATACAGGATCATGCCCAGATTCATGTAGGCGGTCGCCGACATCCCGGGTGCGCGGTATAGCGGATTGAGCCGGTAGCCTAACCAGAAAACAACACGGGCAGCCACGAAGACGGTTGCGCACGCCCACACGACTTGTAGATGCTGCAGCGGGACTATCGTGCTCAGTGCGAGCGACGCAACGGCAAAGACGAAGTTCTGCTGCAGCGTGTTGTCTGCGACACGCCCATCAATCTCCATCGAACGACTTTCGGCGTGGCGAGTTGGGTCTATCGCTTCGCTCAAGAACCGCGAATTTCCCACCGCGGCGAGCATGATAAAAAGCGGCACGATAGCGACAACGTTCGCCCGCAGTGCGTACGCCAAGCGCTCGCCGAGCGAGTCAGATACCGCCGGCGTTGGCAGGGCCTTCATGAGAATCCACACGCTCAGCGCCATCACAACAACCCCGCTTGCCGCACCAATTGCCACGATTTTTTGCTCTGCTTTCATGCGATCCCCTTCCCAATTCTTGAAGGACGCCAATACGCAAAGGACAACGAAAAACGGCGCCACCCGGGCGCCGTTTGGAAAAATTTCCGTGAGCCTGTCTAGTCGGTAATGAAGTCACTGACCGAGGTCCACTTGCCGTTGATGATTTGCGACAGGCGTGCCCTGTTGGAGCCGAGGTGCTTGGTGGGCGTGAAGGTGAAGGCGTCGGCGCCGAACATGTCGCGCGGCGCGGTGAACTGGTCGAGCGTCTTGACGAAGCTGTCGGTGGTCAGGTTCGGGCCGTTCTTGGCGACGATCTGCGCGAACAGCTCGATCACCTCGTAGCCGTACACCGAGAACACGCCCGGATCTTCCTTGGTCTTCTCCTTGTAGCGGTTCGCCCAGTCGCGCACGTTCTTGGATGCGTCGTCCATGTACGGCATGTTGACCGTGTTGGTCGAGTAGTAGCCGTTCGCCAGCGGGCCGCCGAGCTTGTGGATGAGTTCGGTGTAGGACGCCGAGGTGCCCATGAACTCGACGTTCCAGCCGAGCTTGCGCGCGGTGCCGATGGTGCCGAGCGTCTCGCGGATGATGGTGCCCAGCACGACGAAGTCGCAGCCGGCGTCCTTCATCCTCGCCACCTGAGAGGAGAAATCGGTCGCGCCGCGCTTGTAGGTGGTCTTCTCGAGCAGCGACTGGTTGATTTCCTTGAGGCCGGCCTCCGCGCCGCGCATCACTTCGGTGCCGAAGTCATCGTCCTGGTACAGCGTGCAGACCTTCTTGTAGCCCTTCTGCTTGACGATGTACTTCACGCCGGCGCGCGCCTGGTCGTAGTAGGTGGCGGCGAAGGAATACTTGAGCTTGTGCAGCGGCTCGTACATGTCGCGCGCCGCGGCGAGCGGGAAGAGGTGCGGGATGTTCTTGTCGAACAGGATCGGCATCGACGCGAGCGAGGTGGTCGAGCCGATGGTGCCGATCATGGCGAAGATCTTGTCCTTCTGCACCAGCTTCTGCGTGCCGAGCACGGCCTTCTTCGGGTCGTAGCCGTGATCCTCGACCACCAGCTTCAGCTTGCGCCCGTCGATGCCGCCCTGCGCGTTGATTTCGTCGACGCGCATGTTCATGCCGTTGATGAGCTGCTTGGAGAACGCGACGATCGGGCCGGACAGATCCTGCAGGCTGCCGATGACGATTTCGTTCTTGGACACGCCTTGCGTCTGCGCGATCGCCGAACCGGCGAACAACAGCGCAATCATTCCTAGTCTGAATTTCATGGTCCCTTCCTCCTGGTGATTTATTTATCCCTCTGTCCCGGAATGTATCACTCCGGCAGGCGCGCTCCCGCGGCGCGCGCCTGCGCGACCACCCGGTTCTCGAAGCCGGCCTCCAGCGCCTTGGCCGGATGGCTGGCGGTGAGCTGTCCCATGAACGGCGGATAGATGGAGTAGCCGAGCATTTCCTGCAGCCGTTGCGGCATCTGCTTGGCCACGTCCGCCGGCACGCCGAACAGGAAGTTCTCCTGCTGCCGCGCCCAGGGCTGGCAGTACTGATTGGAGAAGGCGAGGCGCGGCGAGGAGGAGCGGTTGGCGCCGCCGCGATGCGCGAGGAGGCCCGAGAACACCACGCAGGCGCCCGCCGGCATGGTCACGGTGATCGCCGGCGATCCGGCCGCCCGCTTGCGCCAGTCATCGCCCCACAGGTGGCTGCCGGGGATGACTTCGGTCCCGCCGTTCTCGGCGGTGAACGCATCCACCGCGGCGATGGTGGAGATGGAAATCATCGGCCGCGGGCGCGGCACGGTGTAGAACGTGTCGTCGTGATGGAAATCCTGCGGCTTCTCGCCCGGGCGGATGCAGATCGCCTGGCTGGCGGTGAGCAGGCAGTTGGGCAGCAGGAAACGGTCGCACAGTGCCAGCACGCGCTCATCCAGCGCGATGTCCCAGAACACCTTGCCGCGCGCCACCAGCGTGTAGACGCGCTCGGTGCTGTGCCCCTCGAAAGGATTGCGGCCGGTGTGCGAGCCGAGATAGAAGCCCAGCACGCGGCGCACCTCGGCCAGGCGCGCCGCGTCCATGAAATCCTCGATGACCGTATAGCCGTCTCGCTCGATGGCGCCGGCATGCGCCCCGAGGTCGAAGCTCACGCGGCCTCTCTCACGTACATCGACTCGATCAGCGGCTTGTATTTCTCGTTGACCAGCTTGCGCTTCAGCTTCATGGTCGGCGTCAGTTCCTCGTCCTCGGCCGTGAGCTTCTGCTCGATGAGGCGGAATTTCTTCACCTGCTCGACGCGCGCGAAGCCCTTGTTGACGCGGTCGATCTCGGCCTGGATGAGCTCCTGCACCTCGGGCCGCCGGCACAAGCTGGCGTAGTTCGAGAACGGGATGGCGTTGTCCTGCGCGTACTTCTCCACGTTCTCGTGGTCGATCATGACCAGCGTGGTGAGGTAGGGGCGCTTCTCGCCGATCACCACGGCGTCGGTGATGTAGGGCGAGAACTTGAGCTGGTTCTCGAACTCCGAAGGCGTGATGTTCTTGCCGCCCGCGGTGATGATGATGTCCTTCATGCGGTCGGTGATGTAGAAGTAGCCCTCCTCGTCCACCTTGCCGACGTCCCCGGTGTGCAGCCAGCCGTCCTTCAGCGTCTCGGCGGTTTTCTCCGGCTGGTTGAGGTAGCCCATGAACACGGTCTTGCCGCGCACCAGCAGCTCGCCCTCGGGGGAAACCTTGATTTCAGCATGCGACATTTTCGGCCCGATGGAACCGGGCTTGACCGCACCAGCCAGGTTGGAAGTCACCGCCCCGCAGGATTCGGTCTGCCCCCAGACCTCGATCATGTCCAGGCCCAGCGCCATGTACCAGCGCACCAGGTCCGGCGAGATCGGCGCCGCGCCGGTCACGAGGAATTTGGCGCGGTGCGTGCCGATCGCCCTGCGCACGTTGTTCAGCACCAGCAGGCGCGCCAGCCAGAACGCGAAGCGCAAGCCGGCGGGGACCGGCTGCCTTTCCTCGCGCAGCTTCGCCTGCCGGTAGCCGACCCCGATCGCCATCCTGTAAGCCCATTGCTGGAAGCGGCCGGCCTCCTTCAGCTGGATCAGGACCGCGGAATAGAACTTCTCCCACACGCGCGGCACGGCGGTGAAAACGGTGGGCGAGATCTCGCGCACGTTCTCCGGCACCGTTTCGGGGTTTTCGACGAAATTGAGCACCGCTCCGGAATAGAGCGCGTGGTATTCGCCGCCGACCCGCTCGGCGATGTGGCACAGCGGCAGGAACGCCATGCGCTCGTCGTTCTCGTCCTGGGGAAACCCGGCCTGGTAGCCCTCGCAGGTGAGCACGATGTTCTGGTGCGAAATCATGGCGCCCTTGGGCTTGCCGGTAGTGCCCGAGGTGTAGACCAGGATCGCGAGGTCTTCCGGCTTGCGGATGCCGATGCGCCGCTCCCATTCGCCCGGGTGCTGCGCGTCGTAGCCGCGCCCGAGCGCGCGCAATCCTTCCAGGCTGAGCACCTGCGGATCGTTCAGCTCGTGCAGGCCTTCCATGTCGAATACGACGATTTTGCGCAGCTTCGGCGCGCGCGCGCGCACTTCCAGCACCTTGTCGAGCTGCTCGTCGTCCTCGACGAACACGTAGACCGAGGCCGAATCGGTCAGCAGGTACTCGACCTGCGAAGCGGCGTCCGTCGGATAAATGCCGTTCACCACGCCCGCGGCGCCCAGCGCCCCCAGGTCCGCGGCCATCCATTCCTTGTTGGTGTTGGAGAGGATGGACACCACTTCGCCCGGCTCATAGCCGAGCGAGACGAGCCCCAGGCCGATTTCGCGTGCCGCGCGGCCCAGTTCGTCCCAGCTCACGCCCTGCCAGATGCCGAAATTCTTCTGGCGGAAGATGGTCTTGGGACCGCGCGTTTGCACGCCGTTCCAAAACATCTTCGGAACAGTATTTATCTCCATTGCTTCTTTTTCTTCCATCGCCGCTGTCCCCTCACTCCTTGCGCCTTCATGCCGAGGTAGAACTCCTGCACGTCCTCCTTCTCCAGCAGCCGCTTGCAGGTATCTTCCATCACGATGCGGCCCACTTCAAGCACGTAGCCGTAGTCGGCCACTTCCAGCGCCATGTTGGCGTTCTGCTCGACCAGCAGGATGGTGGTGCCCTGCTCGCGGTTGATGCGCGCGATGATCCGGAAGATCTCCTGCGTGAGCAGCGGCGACAGGCCCAGGCTGGGCTCGTCCATGAGCATGAGCTTCGGCCGCGACAGCAGCGCGCGGCTGATGGCCAGCATCTGCTGCTGGCCGCCCGAGAGCAGGCCGGCCTCCTGGCGGAAGCGCTCCTTGAGGATCGGGAAATAGGCGTAGACCATTTCCATGTCCTGCGCGATGCCGCCCGCGTCGCTGCGCGTGTAGGCGCCCATGCGCAGGTTCTCGTCGATGGTCAGCAGCGGAAACACTTCGCGCCCTTCGGGCACGTGGCTGATGCCGCGGCGCACGATCCACGCCGGGTCGCGGCTCTGGATTTCCCCGCCCTCGAAGCGGATCTGGCCCTTGTTCGGGTCGATGATGCCGGAGATGGTCTTGAGGACGGTCGATTTGCCGGCGCCGTTGGCGCCCAGCACCGTGACGATCTTGCCCTTCGGCACCGACAGCGTCACGCCGCGCAGCGCCTGCACCGGGCCGTAGCTGGCCTCGACGTTAGCCAGCTCGAGAATGGAATCGGTCATGCGGCTTTTCCAAGATAAGCCTCGATCACCGCGGGATGCGCCTGCACTTCCGCGGGCGTGCCTTCCGCGATCACCGTGCCCATGTTGAGCGCGAGCACGCGGTCCGAGACGCGCGACACCAGGTTCATGTCGTGCTCCACCATGAGCACCGTGACGCCGAGGTGGCGCTTGATGTCCTCGATCCAGAACGCCATGTCGTCGGTTTCTTCCGGATTTAGGCCCGAGGACGGCTCGTCCAGCAGCAGCAGCGTCGGCTCCGTGGCCAGCGCGCGGCCGAGCTCCACCACCTTGCGCACGCCGTAGGGCAGCCCCGCGACCAGGTTGTCGCGGTATTTCGCCAGGTCCAGAAAATCAATCACCTTCTCCACCGCCTCGCGCGCCGCCAGCTCGGCGCGCCGCACTGCCGGCGTGAACAGCATCTCCTGCCAGAGCGCCGTCGCCCGATGGCGGTGGCGTCCGATGAGCAGGTTCTGCAGCACGGTGGCGTGCTCGAACAGCTCGATGTTCTGGAAAGTGCGCGCGATGCCCAGTTCCGCCACGCGGTGCGGCGAGAAGCCGGTCAGCTCCTTGTCCTGGAAGAAAATTTTTCCCGAGGTCGCGGGATAGATCAAGCCGATGAGGTTGAAGATGGTGGTCTTGCCCGCGCCATTGGGCCCGATGATGGTGTAGCACTCGCCGCGCTTCACTTCGAAGCTCACCTTGTCCACGGCGACCACGCCGCCGAAGCGGATGCCGAGGCTGTCCACTTTGAAGAAGCTCATCGGAGTCTCTCGGATTTCATGTAGCTCTTCTGCCGGCGGAACATGCCGCGCCGGTAGAACGGGAACAGCTCGAACCAGGTGCGCACCTTGAGCCAGCGCCCGTAGAGGCCGAGCGGCTCGAAAATGATGAAGGTGATGAGCACCAGGCCGAACACCACGGACTGCAGGCCGGAACCGGCGACGTTGCCGGGCAGGTAGTCCTTGACGAGCGAAATCAGCTGCGGCAGCACGATGAGGAAGGCCGCGCCCAGCACCGCGCCGTGCAGGAAGCCCACGCCGCCCAGGATCACGATGGTGATGAGTTCGATGGACTGCAGCAGCGTGAACTGCTCCGGGGTGATGAAGGTGACCTTGTGCGCGTAGAGCGCGCCGCCGATGCCGGTGAGCGCCGCCGAAATGGCGAAGGACAGCGTCTTGTACTTGGCCAGGTTCACGCCCATGCAGCTCGCCGATATTTCGGAGTCGCGGATGGCGACGAAGGCGCGCCCGGTGGGCGAGCGCAGCAGGTTCATGAGCACGAGGATCGAGATGACGGTCAGCCCGAGGCACAGGTAGTAGAAGCCCATGTCGTCATCCAGCTTCATGCCGAACAGCTCCACCGGCGCGAGGTGCAGGCCCGCGTTGCCCCCGGTCAGGCTCTCCCAGCGTGTGATCACCTCTTCGACGACCACGTTGAAGGCAAGCGTGGCGATGGCGAGGTAGATGCCCTTCAGTCGCAGCGCGGGCAGGCCGACGATCAGGCCTGCCGCCGCCGACAACAGCGCCGCGCTGGGAATCGATACGAACACCGGCACGCCCTTCGCCTGCAGCAGCGCCTCGGTATAGGCGCCCACCGCGAGAAACGCCGCGTGGCCGAGCGACACCTGTCCCGTGAATCCGACCAGCAGCATGAGGCCCAGGCCGACGATGGAATAGATCAGGGTGAACTGCAGCTGCGACATCACGTATTCGCCCACCAGCCAGGGCGCGGCCAGCAGCAGCGCCAGCAGCGCGCCGTACCAGAACTTCTGCCCGCCGTGCTTGAACAGGCGGATGTCCTGGTCGTAATCGGTCTTGAAAAGAAATCTCATCTCAGACTTTCTTTTTCGCCGTCTCGCCGAAGATTCCCGACGGCTTGAACAGCAGCACCACCAGAACCACCACGTAGGCGGCGACATCCTTGAAGCCTTCCGGCATGTAGCGGCCGGCAAAGGCCTCCACCAGGCCGATGATCAGCCCGCCGACGATCGCGCCGGGCACGCTGCCGAAGCCGCCGACCACGGCCGCCGGAAAGGCCTTCAGGCCGATGAAGCCCATGTTGGAGTGCACGAAAGTCGCGGGCGCGAGCAGGATGCCGGCGAACGCGGCGACGCCGGCCGACAGACCCCACACCAGCATGTTCACGCGCCGCACCGGAATGCCCATATAGGCGGCGGCGAGCTGGTTCTGCGAAGTGGCCTGCATCGCCACGCCCAGCTTGGAATAGCGGAAGAACAGGTACAGCACCGCGCACAGCGCCGCCGTCATGCCGATCACCGCCACCTGCTGCACGGCGAAAATCACCTCGCCGACTTTGAAGGTGCCTTCGGAGAACGGCGTCGGCAGCGTATAGGTATCGG
>CAZPNH010000005.1:0-14803 GCA_964587635.1 uncultured Bordetella sp. | reverse complement strand
AATGCGGAATTCACAGCCCTGGCAATAAAAACGTCAATGAAGACGCTTACGCACGCGCGAGGAACAGTAATCTTGATCTGTTCCAGAAGCTGGAAGCATCGCAGGAATACCTAGATGGCAAGCGCAGAGATGCCGAGTTATTTGCGAAAATGGGATCTGACGAACGCGATAAGTATTGCAATAACCTACCAAAATTTGTCGCGATGTTATCCGCGCATTCCATTCAATTGAAATGCCTTTCCGAACTCGCAAATCGAGCGCCTAACAGCATGCCGCAACCGGATGCGCGGCCTATGCCAGCGTCATGCGAAGGCGTTTTGCCGCGCGCCGGTGAGCGCGGACGTTAGCTGTTCACGGACGGGAACGTGACTTCGAGAAGTTTTTTAGTGTTCGCTGTATTGACCGAGATGGTGATCTATTTTTCAAGTGCTTCTTTCGCATCATCTGATCTCTGCAATGATCCGGAAGTGGTGCGACAGGCAGCGGGCATTTACTGCCATTCCGAAGCGATCTTGTATCGAGCCAATGGATCTACTGTGGATTCGGCTTTCGCCAGGGTGATAACGGGATACAAGCAAAACTACGACACCAGCGAAGCAATAAACGTATTTTTCCTGCGGCTTCCGGGCGATCGCATAGTTAAGGTGGAAAAATTTCCATATTCCAATGGGTTTTCTGAAAGATACATTAAGGCGCAACTCGGATTTGGCCCAGGGGATGTAGCTCATAACCTCTTGTACGACAAAGTAGTTGAAGAGATCGCCAGCAAATTCTGCGTGATTTATAGAATGAAATATCCATTTACTGGAGAGGTCCAGGATTGCGATGGCGGACATAGTGCGCAAGGCTCCGTGGGGTATGCGCAGGGAGTGATTGCGGTACGTGATGCAATTCGGAGAATTTGTGCACATGTGGAAGCTGAAACTTCACGCCCCTGTGGAGACGATGGCGTTCACATAATTTCGGTCTCATTTGCACGCGAGTCCGGCGAAAGCATGCACTATCGATTTGTTTCACGACGCGCTGTGAGGGAGTTTCCCGAACTGAAGGAGACTGTCGGCTACCACACTACAGTGCCAGCGGAGATCGATGAGAGGACATATCGACTGGATGCGAAAAGCAGTGCGATTTCGCAACTTCGCCAGATAACGATGTTGTGCAGCTTCACTTGCAAACCAATTGCTGGGCGAAAGTACGAGTCTAAGAAGAATGAGCCTTAACGAAGGCGCGGTCCTCCCCGTGGAACCTCTAGGCTCATGAGCGAACGACTCCTGGTCATGGTGGTATTTGCAACTGTGGCCTTTCTGACGGCATTGCTTCCCGCGAGCGTCATCGCAGTACTAGCCCACGATGCCTCGTTCCTCGCGTTGCCCGTGCTGGCAGCAGTAGTCGGTGGACTGTGGAGCGCAATTCTTGGTCGTGGCGTTGGCCGGTCTTCCGAATTTGGTTACCCGCGCGGGCTGGCCGTAGTCGTGTTTAGCTTCATCTGCATAGCGACTATATTCGCCGCAACGCGCCCCCTACCTTACGCGCAATCCCTACTAGCTTTTCTCATCGCGGGTTCGGGATTCATGGTGTTCCCAGGTTTACTTGGAGGCTTGCTGGCTGTCTGGTTCCTCAGAAAATTTTGTCACGAGCCTAACAACACTGTCGAAAGGGACGTGCCGCAAGCGGCCGGCCCCTCACAGTAACCCGTTGATGCAGCTTCAGACCTATTCTCATGACCACGAATGAACGGCTACTGCAAACTGCCAATACGATTAGATGGGCCGGCTATTCTCTTGCCGTTCTAAACCTTTTAGTCGAGTTTGGGGTGGCTAGCCAGTACTGGGATGTTAGAAGGGCGCTAACTCTTTCGGTAGTTCTTGCTGTTGGGGGCTGGATAATCGCGTGGATCATCGAAGAATTTACGAAGCCTCCCCCAGAGTATTAGTCCTTGGGTACGGCAACTTGCATATCGCCAAAAGTAAACGCTATACGGGCGCCCACTCCTTCTTGATGGTAGACGGGTCGAAGCGGGAGGGTTACGCACGAAAACCAACGGCTCAACCATCCGTGCCTAAGTCGAAGCCTTGATAGGGGAACCAAGCCGAGGTGAGAACGTAGGGGAAACGTAGGAAAAACGTAGAAAGCTCGGCGGGTCTTGGCGAGCTTCTAAGAGTGAGGACGGGCCGTAAGAACTGCTGTTTAAGGCCTAAATAACAACTGAAAATCCGCGTGTCGCTGGTTCGATTCCGGCCTTGGCCACCACTCCGTGAATTCAGCTAGCATTTTCTGACTGGAGGAGCCATGAGAAAACTCGTACTGCTGTTTGCGTCCGCCTTGGTGTCGACTGTGGCGCTGGCGCAGTCTTATCCCAATCATCCGGTCAAAGTGATCGTGCCCTGGCCGCCCGGGCAGGCCACCGACATCGCGGCGCGCATGGTCGCGGAGAAGATGCAGGATGCGCTCAAGCAGCCGTTCGTTATCGACAACCGCGCCGGGGCGGGCGGGTCGATCGGCACCGAAGTGGCGGCGAAGAGCGCGGCGGACGGCTACACGCTGCTCGCGGCTTCCAGCGGCCCGGTGTCGATCATGCCTTCGCTGCAGAAGATTCCCTACGAGCCGCTGAAGGATCTGCAGCTGATCGGCCTCATCACGCGGAATCCCTACGCGCTCGTCGTCGCCTCCGGTTTTCCGGCGAACAACGCGAAGGAGTTCATCGCGCTGCTGAAGGCGAACCCGGACAAGTACACCTTCGCTTCCTCCGGTACCGGCGCGACCGCGCACCTGGTCGCGGAGCTGTTCAACTCGCAGGCGGGTATCAAGGCGCGCCACGTGCCGTACAAGGGCAGCGCGCCGGCGATCACGGACGTGATCGGCGGACAGGTGGACTACATGGTGGAGACGGTAGCCTCGCTCGCGCCGCACCTCAAGTCGGGGCGGTTGAAGACCTTCGGCGTGTCGACCGCGCGGCGCGCGGCGGCCTTGCCCGACGTGCCGACGCTCGCCGAGGCGGGCAATCTGCCGGACTACGACATCGGCGCGTGGATCGGCTATGCCGTGCCCGCCGGCACGCCGCGCGAGATCGTGCTGCGCCTTTCCGGGGAAATGCAGAAGGCGCTGCAGGCGCCGGACCTGAAGGAGCGCCTGCTGAACGCCGGCCTGGATCCGGCGTCGGTTCCGCTGGATGAGTTGCCCGCTTTCATGCGCCGCGAGCAGGAGCGCTACGCGGCGATCATCAAGGGCGCGAACATCAAAGTGGAATAACGCGTCCTTACGCGCGCTCCGCTATCAGCACCACGTTCGAGCCGCCGAAGGCGAAGGAGTTCGACATCACTGCCGCCGGAATCGCGCCGCGCTCGGCCGTGCGCGCGACGTGGCGCACGGCGCAGGCGGGGTCGGGTTGCTCCAGGTTCGCGGTGGGCGGAATGACGCCTTCGGCGAAAGGCATCAGCGCGGCGGCCATTTCGATGGCGCCGGCGCCGCCGAGCAGGTGGCCGTGCATGGACTTCGTGGAACTCACCGGGATGCGCGCCGCCGCGCCGCCGAACACCGCGTTGATGGCTTCGCATTCCACGGCGTCGCCGACGATGGTGGCGGTGCCGTGCGCGTTGATGTAGCCGATCGCATCCGGCGACAGTCCCGACTCGGCGAGCGCCTGCTTCATCGCGCGCACCTGGCCGTCGCGGTCGGGCTTGGACATGTGGACCGCGTCGCAGGAATTCCCGTAGCCGCTGATGAACGCGAGGATGCGCGCACCGCGCGCGCGCGCCAGCGATTCTTCCTCCAGCACCAGCGCGGCCGCGCCTTCGCCGAGCACGAGCCCGCCGCGGCGCCGGTCGAAAGGCTTGCAACTCGCCGCCGGATCGTCCGCATCGGCGGGCGAAAGCGTGCGCAACGCCTGCCAGGCGGCGAGCATTCCCGGCGTCAGCAGCGCTTCGGCGCCGCCGGCCACGACCGCGTCGGCGCGCCCCGACTGGATGGCGTGCATGGCTTCGCCGATCGCCATCGCCGAGGAAGAGCAGGCGGTGGAGAAATTGGCGAAAGGTCCCCGCAGTCCCCAGCGCACCGCCACGTTGGAACCGGCGGCGTTGTTCATCGCCATCACCACGGAGAGAGGCCGCAGCCGGAAATCATTTTTCCCGTAGACGGACCGGTAAGCGCCCTCGAGCGTGTTCGCGCCGCCCATGCCGGTGCCCCAGTAGACGCCGATGCGCTCGCGGTCCGCCGCCGCCAGATCGACGCTGCTGGCCGCAAGCGCCTGTCCCGCGGCAGCGAGCGCGAACTGCGCAACGCGATCCAGCGCCGCGGCCTCGGGTCCCTTGAAATGCGCGGCGGGATCCCATGCGGCGAGCGCGCCGACCTGGACGCCGGAACCGAGCGTGATGTCTTCGGGAAGGCGCTGCACCCCGGAGCGCCCGCCGGCGAGCGAGCGGTAGAACTCTTCCAGGTTGTTGCCGAGCGCTGAAACGACGCCGATGCCGGTGATCGCGACGCGGCGAGCGCCCATGGCGGGCTCCGGGAATCAGGCCTTGCCGGCGGCCTGGAGGGACGCGGCGACGTGGCGCTCCAGGTCCGCGAGGCACTTGATCTTGCGCAGATCCTCGTCCGAGACCTTGACGCCGAATTCATCCTCGACCTTGAACATGAATTCGATGAAGGTCAGCGAGTCCACGCCGAGATCGGCAAGCGGGGCATTGGGGTCGAGCTTGCCCGGGTCGAGCGAGAGTTCCTTGATGGCGAGGTTCTTGATGCGGTCCAGGGTATCCATGCGGCGTTCCGGGGGTAAGGGCAGGATTATAGACGCTGGCCGCCGCGGGCCGCCGCCGCAATTTAACCCATGCTGACAATTCGGCGCGATTTGGATGTGGACGGAATTGCGCCGTTGACCCATCCTTCCTCCAATGTCCGGCCGCCTATTCAAATCAACCCGTGCCGCGCGCGGCATCGATCCGGCAGAGCTCTACCGGCAGATGGCGGACGCAGTCCCGCACATGCTCTGGACAGCGCGGCCGGACGGCACGCTGGAGTACGTCAACGCGCGGGTTCTGAATTACACGGGCATAGCGGCAGGGGAGCTGCTGAGCGGGCGCTGGAAACCCGTGTATCACCCGGATGAGTACGAGCTCTGCGTGCGGCGCTGGAATCGCGCGCTGGCGAGCGGCAAGGGCTTCGAGGCCGAATACCGCCTGCGCCGTGCCGACGGCGAATACCGCTGGCACGCCCACTCCGTGCTTGCGCTGCGCGACGGCAAGGGCCGCATCGTCAAGTGGTTCGGCACTTGCACCGACATCGATGAGCAAAAGAAGGCGACGCAGCGGCTCGAGCGGGCGCGGCGGGCACTGGAAGCGATGGTGATGGCGCGCCGCGATGTCGCCGACGCCGGCGCGGTCAGCCCGCTCGACGGATTGAGCGAACGCGAAAGGCAGGTGCTGCTGCTGATCGTCGACGGCCGCACCAGCGCGGAAGTCGGCGAGCGCCTCGGCCTGTCGCCGAAAAGCATCGACACCTACCGGAGCCGGCTGATGGCCAAGCTTGGCATCCAGGATCTGCCGTCGCTGGTCAAGTTCGCGATCCGTCACGGCCTGACGACAATCGGATAAAAGCCAGGTCAAAAAGATAAGGCGGGCGCCCCGCTCGTGCCAACTATTTCACGGCCCGTGGAATGGCTCGCAGCGCTTCAAGGATTCCCTACATTCAGCAGGAAAATGCAGTTTTAGAATCGAAGGCTAGGGATCCGTCCGCAGGGGTCTGCAGGAACGGCAGCAGATAAGTAGAAAACGGGGAGGACGCGTCTTGCGTCGCTCGCCGCCTTGCGTGTCTGAGCCCCGACATGAGGCTCGATTGGCGTCAGACGCGGCATTGATGTTTTCCACCGGTGAGCACGCGCCGCGCGAAGCCGCGGGCAGCGAGCGCCAGCCGGTCCTGTCGACGCTTCCCGCAGGGCCGGGCGAACGCAATCTTGCGCTTGCCGTTGTGCTGGTATCCGCCGCGCTCTTTGCCGCCGTGGTGCCCTTCGCAAAAATCCCGCTCGCGCATGTACCGGCGTTCATCGCGACCCACCAATCCGCGCTCGTCACCTGCGATCTGATTACCGCGGTCCTCCTGTTCAGCCAGTTCAATTTTCTGCGATCACGGGCGCTGCTCGTTCTGGCCACCGGCTACCTCTTTACCGCCTTGATCACCATCGCGCACGCGCTTACCTATCCCGACGTTTACTCGCCGACCGGGCTGCTCGGGGCCGGAACGCAAACCACCGCATGGCTGTATTTCTTCTGGCGCGGCGGCTTTCCGCTTTTTGTCATCGTTTACGCGCTGCTCAAGGATGAAGCGAGCCCGGCCATTGACGCCGAGGGTTCCGGCGGCCTGCCGCTGCGAGGGGCCGTTCCGGTCATCCTGGCCGCGGCCGTCGCTTTCGCTCTGGTGTGCGGACTCACGCTGGCAGCCACTGCGGGCAAGGACTTCCTTCCGGTGATCATGGCGGGCCACCTCTTTTCCTCCAGACTGACCGGGATCGTCGCCGGTTTCTGGTCGTTGAGTTTCCTCGCGCTGGCGGTCCTGTGGTACCGCCGGCCGCACACGGTGATCGATGTGTGGCTGATGGCCGTGATGTGCGCATGGATCTGCGATATGGGACTGGGTGCGGTCTTCAATACCGGCCGGTTCGATCTCGGTTTTTATGCCGGCCGGATCTATGGATTGCTGGCGGCGAGCTTCGTGCTTATCGTGCTGCTGGTTGAAAACGGCCTGCACTACGCCCGGCTGTTCGAGGCGCAGAGGAGCGAAAGGCGGCTCACCCAGGATGTGCTCGCCAGGCAGGCCGAGCTGCAGTCCGCCAACCGCGAACTGGAGTCGTTCTCCTATTCCGTGTCGCACGACCTGCGTGCGCCGCTGCGCGCCATCGACGGCTTTTCGCTCATGCTCGAGGAGGACTACGCGGCACGCCTGGATGAAGAAGGACGGCGCCTGCTCGCGGTTGTGCGCCAGGAAGCGGGCCGCATGGGGCAGCTGATCGACGACCTGCTCGCGTTTTCGCAAATCGGCAGGAAGCAGATCGCGAAGAACCCCGTCGACATGGCGGCCCTGGCGCAAGAGGTGGTGGGCGAGCTTTCGGCGCATTACCCCGCAGCCAGGATCGACATCGGCAGGCTGCCGCCGGGTAGCGGCGACCGCGCGCTGCTGAAGCAGGTGTGGGTAAACCTGGTCGGCAATGCGCTGAAATACAGTTCCCGGCGCGAGGCGCCGCGCGTGGAGATCGGCGGCCACAGCGAGGACACGGAAAACATCTACTGGGTGAAGGACAACGGCGCCGGCTTCGACATGCGCTACCAGGAAAAACTTTTCCGAGTATTCCAGCGCCTGCACAGCGAGGACGAATTCACCGGTACCGGCGTGGGGCTGGCGATCGTGCAGCGCGTGCTGGCACGCCATCACGGCCGCGCCTGGGCGGTGGGCGAGGTGGACAAGGGAGCGACCTTCGGGATCGCGCTGCCGCGGGAGGAAAGCCGGCATGGCTGAATCGGGGGCGATCGAGATCCTGCTGGTGGAGGACAGCCCGAAGGACGCGGAGATGACCCAGCGCGCGCTGCGCAAGCACAACCTGGGGAACAAGCTGCACTGGGTCAAGGACGGCGCCGAGGCGATCGACTACCTGTTCTGTGCCGGTGCCTACGCGGCGCGCGATCCGGATTGCCCGCCGAAGCTGGTGCTCCTCGACATCAAGATGCCCAAGGTGGACGGCATCGAGGTGCTGCGGCGGGTCAAGGAGGATGCGCGCACCCGGACGATTCCGGTGGTGGTGATGACCTCGTCCAACGAGGAAAAGGACGTCGTGGACAGCTATCGCCTCGGCGTCAACAGCTACATCGTCAAACCGATCGATTTCGGCGCGTTTTTCGAGACCGTGTCCAAGATCGGGCTGTACTGGGTGCTTACCAACCGCGTGCCGGAATAGCCGCCGCCATGAGCCTGCCGGAGCGCATCCGCATTCTGCTGGTCGAGGACGTCGTCACCGACGCCGAGATCGAGCTGCGCGAGCTGCGCCGCGCCGGCATGAGCATCGAGCACCGCCTGGTCGATACCGAGGAGAAATTCAAGCACGAACTGGAGGAGTTTTCCCCGCACGTCATCATTTCGGATTTTTCCATGCCGCATTTCGACGGCATGGCCGCGCTGGCGCTGGCGCACGACCTGCGGCCGGAGATTCCGTTCCTGTTCGTTTCCGGAACCATCGGCGAGGAGTACGCGATACGCGCGCTAAGGAACGGCGCCACCGACTACGTGCTGAAAACCAACCTGGTGCGCCTGCCGGCGGCGGTCGAGCGCGCGTTGCAGGATGCGCGCGACCGCCGCGCGCGCCACAAGGCGGAGAAGAAGCTCGCCGAAACCCGCGAGCGCCTGCAGAGCATCTACGAGGCGATGCCCGACATGCTGTGGTCGGTCGAGCTGCCGAGCGAGCGCCTGACCTACGTGAGCCCGGCCGCGCAGACGATCTACGGACATCCGGCGGATGCATTCACCTCGGATCCCGACCTGTGGATCAACGTGGTCCACCCCGATGACAGGCCGGCGGTGCTGGCGGCCTGGCGCTTGCTGCCGAAAGGCGTGCCGTTCGACATCGAGTATCGGGTGCTGCGGCCGGACGGTTCCATCGCCTGGATCCACGACCGGGGGCGCCTGATACGCGATGCCGCCGGCGCAGCGGTACGCATCGACGGCCTCGCGCGCGATATTTCCGATGCCGTGCGCCAGCGCGAGCGGCTGGCGCGGCTGGGAAGGATCCGCGATTTGCTGGGCGCCGCGAATTCGGCGTTCATGCGCATCCGCGAGCGGCGCCCGCTGTTCGATGAGTTCTGCCGCATCGCGGTCGCACGCGGCGGCTTCGTGCTCGCCCGCGTCGTGGAGCTGGACCGGGACGGCAAGCTGTCGATCGGCGCCACGACCGAGGAATCGCCCGGTGCCTTCCAGGGGATCGTCGATGAGTACAACGGCGATCCGCAGCACGCGAAAAGCCTGCTCGCCCACGCGCTGCGCAGCCGGCAGGCGACCGTGTCGAACGACGTGCGCAGCGACAGGCGCGTCGAGAGCCGGGAGAAATTGACCGAGGAAAGCAACTATTCGCTGGTCATCCTGCCGGTGCGCGTGGGGGAGGCCGTGGTTGCGGCGGCGATACTGCGCGCGCGCGAGCCGAACTTCTTCGACCAGGAGGAGCTGGCGCTGCTCTCCGAGATGGTTTCCAACCTGGAGTTCGCGCTGGAGCTGCAGGCGAGCCAGGAGAAGCTGGACTACCTGGCGCTCTACGACCCGCTCACCGGGCTGCCGAACCGTACGCTGTTCATGGAGCGCCTGACGCAGGCGCTGGAGGCGGAGCGGCGCAGCAATGGCTCGCTCGCCCTGGTGCTGATCGACCTGGAACGTTTCAAGGCGATCAACGACACCCTGGGGCAGCCGGTCGGCGACCAGGTGCTGCAGGCGGCGGCAAAGCGCCTGCTGGCGGCGGCGGAAGATATCTACAGGGTGGCGCGCCTGGGCGGCAACCTGTACGCGCTCATGTTTCCCGGCATCGCCGGGGCAGAGGAGGTGGCGCGCCGCATCGAGCAGAAATCGGCGAAGGTATTCGGCGCTGCCTACCAGATCGACCAGCGCGAGATACGGATCGCCGCCAAGGCCGGAATCGCGGTTTTTCCGGAGGATGGCGCCGACGCCGGCGCGCTGTTCAGGAACGCCGAGGCGGCGCTCAAGCGCGCCAAGGAGACCAGCGAGCGCTACATGTTCTATGCGCCGCAGATCAACGCGCGCGTGTCGGAGCAGGTCGAGCTGGAAAGCCGGTTGCGCAAGGCGGTGGAGCAACGGGAGCTGTTCCTGCATTTCCAGCCCAAAGTCGACCTGGCGACGCGCAAGGTCGTCGGGTTGGAGGCGCTCATGCGCTGGCGCGGGCCCGACGGCCTGCTGGTGTCGCCGGCGCGTTTCGTGCCGATCCTCGAGGACACCGGGCTGATCCTGGAAGCGGGCCGGCTGGCGCTCAAGATCGCCGCGCAGACCTACCGCGAATGGCGGGCGCAGGGCGTGAATGCGCCGCGCATCGCGGTCAACGTGTCCGCGCTGCAGATCCGCCACAAGAGCTTCGTCGACGATGTGCACGCGGTGATCGACGGCGCCGACAGCGGCGTCGACCTGGAAATCACCGAGAGCCTGCTCATGCAGGACGTGGAAGCGAGCATCCGCAAGCTCAAGGCCCTGCGCGAGGCCGGGCTGCACATCGCGCTGGACGACTTCGGCACCGGGCATTCGTCGCTCGCCTACCTCAGCCGGCTGCCGATCGACACGCTGAAGATCGACCGCAGCTTCGTGCACGGCATGGTCGAAAAGGTGGGAGACACCAGCATCGTGACCGCGATCATTTCGCTCTCACAGGCGCTGCGGCTGAGCGTGGTCGCGGAAGGCGTGGAAACCGAGGAACAGGCGCGGCTGCTGCGCCTGCTGCGCTGCGACCAGATGCAGGGCTACCTGTTCAGTCCGCCGGTGGCGAGGGAAAAGGTGGAAGAGCTGCTGCGCAAGGCCGCGGGCTGAAGCTCGCGGGAGGCAGTAAAATGGCGCTTTAACAAGCGCTTGCGTCCTGCCTCGTGACCATCTTCGCCCTCGGACTGAACCACCAGACCGCGCCGCTCGCCGTGCGCGAGCGGGTGGTATTCCATGTCGAGCGCCTGAGCGAGGCGCTGGGCGAGGCGAAGCGCGTGCTCGCGCCGGAGGCGGCGATCCTCTCGACCTGCAACCGCACCGAACTCTACCTGTCGGGCGAGCCCTCGAAAGCCGCCGCGGAATGGCTGGCGCGATACCACAGCGTCGATCCCGGAGAACTCGCGCCCTACCTTTACACGCTGCCGCGCGAGCAGGCGGTGCGGCACGCGTTCCGCGTCGCCTCGGGGCTGGACTCGATGGTGCTGGGCGAGCCGGAGATCCTCGGCCAGATGAAGGACGCGGCGCGCTCGGCGGAGGCGGCGGGCACGCTCGGCACGGTGCTGAACAAGCTGTTCCAGCGCTCTTTCGCGGTGGCGAAGGAAGTGCGCACGACCACGCAGGTGGGCGCCAACAGCGTTTCCATGGCGGCGGCGGCGGTGAAGCTGGCGGCACGCATTTTCCCATCGCTCAAGGACCAGAAGGTGCTGTTCATCGGCGCGGGCGAGATGATCGAGCTGTGCGCGACGCACTTCGCGGCGCAGGCGCCGGCGCGCATCGCGGTCGCCAACCGGACGCTCGAGCGCGCGCAGGCGCTGGCGCACCGATTCAACGCGCGCGCCATCGAGCTGCGCGACCTGGCGGCGCATCTGCACGAATATGACGTGGTGGTTTCCTGCACCGCGAGCTCGCTGCCGATTCTGGGCAAGGGCCTGGCCGAGCGAGCGCTCAAGGCGCGGCGGCACCTGCCCATGTTCATGGTCGACCTCGCGGTGCCGCGCGACATCGAGCCCGAGGTCGGGGAGCTGGACGACGTGTTCCTCTACACCATCGACGATCTGCAGGGCATCGTGCAGGGCAACCTGGATGCGCGCCAATCGGCGGTGGCGCAGGCCGAAGCGATCATCGACACCCAGGTCGGCCAGTTCATGCACTGGATGCAGGTGCGCGAATCCGTGCCGCTGATCCGCGCGCTGCGCGACCAGGCCGAGGACGCGCGCAGGAACGAAGTCGAGCGCGCGCTCAGGCTGCTCGCGCGGGGCGACGACCCGAAGCAGGTGCTCGAAGCCCTGTCGCAGGGACTCACCAACAAGCTGATGCACGCGCCGACGCAGGCGCTGAACGAGGCGACGGGCGACGAGCGCCGCACGCTCGCCGGCACGCTGGCGCGTCTGTTCCGCATTCGTCCTTGATCGCGCGTCCTTGAAACCTTCGCTGCGCGCGAAGCTCGATAGCCAGGCAAGGCGGCTGGAGGAGCTGAACCAGCTGCTGTCGGCCGAGAAGGCGGCGCGCGACATGGGCGAATTCCGCAAGCTGTCGCGCGAGCACGCCGAACTCAGTTCGCTGGCCGGGCTCTACGGACGCTACCAGGACGCGGAGCGCGACGCCGCCGCCGCGCGCGACATGGCGTCCGATCCGTCCATGAAGGGTTTTGCCGACGAGGAGATGAAGACCGCGCAGGCCGCAATGGAAAGGCTGGAAGCCGAGCTGCAGGCGGCGCTGCTGCCGCGCGACCCGAACGACGACCGCAACATCTT
Organism: uncultured Bordetella sp.; assembly: GCA_964587635.1. GTDB lineage: Bacteria > Pseudomonadota > Gammaproteobacteria > Burkholderiales > SG8-39 > RBG-16-66-20. The sequence continues at coordinate 2,609 of CAZPNH010000005.1, read as the reverse complement.
CCTCGAAGTGCGCGCCGGCACGGGCGGCGACGAGTCCGGGCTGTTCGCCGGCGACCTGTTCCGCATGTATACGCGCTACGCCGAGCGCCAGGGCTGGAAGGTGGAGCTCATCTCGGAGAGCCCCTCCGAGCTGGGCGGCTTCAAGGAAGTGGTCGCGCGCATCGCGGGGCAGGGCGCGTACTCGAAGCTGAAATTCGAATCCGGCGGCCATCGCGTGCAGCGCGTGCCGCAGACCGAAACGCAGGGACGCATCCATACCTCGGCCTGCACGGTCGCGGTGCTGCCCGAAGCCGACGCGGTGGGCGAAGTGGTGCTCAATCCCGCCGAGCTGCGCATCGACACCTACCGCGCCTCGGGCGCCGGCGGGCAGCACGTCAACAAGACCGATTCGGCGATCCGCATCACGCACCTGCCGACCGGCATCGTGGTCGAGTGCCAGGATTCGCGTTCGCAGCACAAGAACCGGGAGCGCGCGATGTCGGTGCTCGCGGCGCGCATCAAGGACAAGCAGGAGAAGGAACTGGCGGCGAAGACCGCCTCGACGCGCAAGTCGCTGATCGGCTCGGGCGACCGCTCCGAGCGCATCCGCACCTACAATTTTCCGCAGGGCCGCGTCACCGACCACCGCATCAACCTGACGCTGTACAAGATCGAGCGCATCATGGACGGCGAGCTGGACGACATCGTCAACGCGCTGGCCGCCGAGCACCAGGCCGAGCAGCTGGCGCAACTCGCCGAAAAAGCGGCGTGACGGTCGCGCAAGCGATCGCGGCATCGGGCATCGATGCGCGCGAGGCGAGGCTGCTACTTGCCGAGGTCTGCGGATTCTCGCAGGCCAGCCTTGTGGCATCGCCGGAGCAGGAGATTCCCTTTGAGGTCGAAAACGCCTTTCTTGAATTGACAAAAAAAAGAATCAACGGAGAACCGGTCGCCTATATTCTCGGCCGCAGGGAGTTCTACGGGCTCGAACTGTCGGTCAATCCTTCGGTCCTGATCCCGCGGCCCGAGACGGAGCTCCTGGTCGATTTCGCGCTGGAGAGAAGGCCGCCATCGATGCTGGACCTCGGCACGGGCTCGGGCGCGATCGCCATCGCGGTCAAATTCAACAGTCCGCAAACCAGAGTCGTGGCGGTCGACGCCGACCTTGCCGCCCTGCTCACGGCAAAGCGCAACGCTGCCAAGTTCAATGTCGATATCGATTTCCGCCACGGCCGCTGGTTCGCGCCGGTCGCGGGCGAGCGCTTCGATCTCATCGTCGCCAACCCGCCCTACGTGGCGAGCGGCGACCCCCACCTCGAAGCCCTGCGCTTCGAGCCGCGCGGCGCGCTCGTGAGCGGGCCGGATGGCCTTGACTCGATCAGGGACATTGTCGGGAACGCCGCCCCGCACCTGGTTTCAGGCGCCTGGCTGCTGCTGGAGCACGGTTTGGGGCAGGAAGGGGCGGTCCGGGCTCTGTTGGAGGCGGCAGGACTTGAATCCATCGCCACTTGGCCCGACCTGGCAGGCATTGCCCGCGTCTCGGGCGGAAAGCTAGAATGACGGCCATGGACACCCAAGAAAAGATCAAGCAGCAGGTTGGCGGCAACCCCGTGGTGCTTTACATGAAGGGGACGCCGCAGTTCCCGCAATGCGGTTTTTCGGCCCTCGCGGTGCAGGCGCTGAACGCCTGCGGCGTGAACGAGTTCTTCAGCGTGAACGTGCTGGAAAACCCGGACATCCGCCAGGGCATCAAGGACTACGCCAACTGGCCCACGATCCCGCAGCTCTACGTCAACGGCGAATTCGTCGGCGGCGCGGACATCGTGAAAGAGATGTACCAGTCCGGCGAACTGCAGAAGCTTCTGGAAGGCCTGAAGCAGAAAGCTTAGACGCCTGACAGGCGGACGTTGGCCATCGTCAGCCGCTCCACCAGGATCTCCATGAAGGCGCGGTCGAACTTGTGCCGGCAGGCGTCCGAGGCCTGCGCCAGCTTGTCGGTCGGCACCGAGACGATCTTGCAGTCGCTCATCACCGTGACATCGGCGCCGCGCACGTGCGCGCCTTTCTGCAGGTAGGCCATCTCGCCGAAGCATTCGCCCGTGCGCAGCACGTTGAGCAGCTTGTTGCGCTTGGTCACCTTCACCTGGCCGTCCGCCAGCAGGCAGAAGTAGTCGCCCTGCTCGCCTTCCTTCATGATCACGTCGCCGCTGCGCGCGTGGCGCCAGGCGGAGATGCGCGCCACTTCCCAGATCTCGCCGTCGGAAAAATTCTCGAAGAACGGCAGCGCGCGCAGCGTTTCGAACTTGTCCGAATCGGCGAACTGCTGCTCGCCGACGGGTAGCCCGCTGCCGGCGGCTTCGCCGCGGAATACAGCGGCGAGGTCGGCGGAGAACTCCTCCCACTCGGCGTAGCGGTTGTCGAGGTCCTTGGCCATCGCGCGCCGCACGATATTGTCGATCGCAGGCGGAATCTCCGGCCGGTAAGCGGAGGGCGGCTGGGGCTCGACGTTGGTGATCTGGTAGATCAGGCTGAAATTGTTCGAGGCCTGGAACGGCAGCCGGCCGGCGAGCAGTTCGTACATCACCACGCCCAGCGAATAGATGTCGGTGCGGTGGTCCAGCGGATGTTCC
>CAZPNH010000004.1:0-15793 GCA_964587635.1 uncultured Bordetella sp. | reverse complement strand
CATCGAGGTGCTGATCGCCGTCTCCATCCTGACCATGGCGATCGAGAACGTCGTCGGCGCGTCGCTGCAGCGCCGCTGGGTGCTGGCCTTCGCCTTCGGCCTGGTGCACGGCTTCGGCTTCGCCTTCGGCCTGCAGGAACTGCTGCAGTTCGCCGGCGCGCATCTCGTCTCTTCGCTGCTCGCCTTCAACGTCGGCGTCGAACTCGGCCAGTTGCTGGTGCTGCTGCTCCTCATCCCACTGCTGAATTTCCTGTTCAGGCTAATTCCGGAACGCGTCGGCGTCATCATCCTGTCGGTCCTGGTGGGGCACACCGCGTGGCACTGGCTGCTCGAGCGCAGCGAGCGCCTGGGTAAATTTCCCTGGCCTTCGCTCGATGCGGGGACGCTCGCGAGCGCGATGCGCTGGCTCATGGCGCTGCTGATCTCCGCCGCGCTTGCCTGGGGCGCCGCCGAAGCGGTGAAACGGATTCGCAGGCGCTCCAAAAGCTGACTTAGTACCGTTGAACAGGGCGTGCGCCTGGCTCCGCCAACGGCCGCTTGCGACCAAGGCGAATTGCCCTGCGCCACTCGCGCATCCGCTCCGGGCTCTGCTCGTAGTTCGCCAGATTCCTGTGGGTGACGCTGCAATACTTGTGCGGGCGATTGCGCGAGTCAAAGTCGACGTTGAATCGGCCGCAGGTTGACAGGGTGCATTGCTGCAAGCGGCTCGTCAGTCCCCGGTCGGCATCCAGGATCAACCCGACTGCCAGGGCGCAACCGGCTTCCACGCAAGTGAGCTGAAAGTCATATGACAACCGGCCCATCGAGAACACTGGTGCTGCCCTGATGTCGCGTGGAATGAGGTGCTTCACCTCGGAGGCGGTCTCCGCGCGGCCGGCGTTGCTTCTTATTGTGTTTCTGAGCCAGCGGCGCAGCATTGGCTGTATCTTGTCTTTATATGCGGAAGACGCATCCCCGATCCTCTTGAATCTTGCGCCGGGCGTCTGCCCGAATTCTCCTCCCAGGATTTTGGCCGCCGCGAACAGGTCTTCAACTTCGCGGTTCGATTTGATCGAGCGAAGATTGGCAAACGCGAGCACGGCCTCGATGAGGCTGCGTTCCTTAGGGGAAAGGTGTGAAATCAAGGCGAGGCGCCAGAATAAGCTTTGCGGTCATTTCTCGTGCGCTGACGTTCAGACATGGCTTCAACGTTAGAGCAGGAATGGGACAGCGTATGTGCGTTGCCGCACGACAGGGGCGCACGCCATGCCGAGTTTTGAACGTCCGCTTGGGGTCGAAGTCGGTCATTCAACTGAGAACTGCACGCTGCAGGGAATAGAGTCGGTGCTGCCAGCGTTAACGGGGAACAACCGGGAGAGCGCCACATGAAAACCTTGCTGCTTTGCACAGTGTTCCTTGTCAGCTTTGTTACGGCGCCGGCCCGCGCGGCGGGCGGCGGCGGGCCCGACCCGAAGGTGGAAAAGCCTGCGGACCCCGTGATCGAGCAGACCCAGGCCGCCATCGCCAAGCAGGACTGGAAGCAGGCGCAGACGATCACGCGCGACGCGGTGGCGAAGAACCCGGGCAACGCCGACTACCACAACCTGTACGCCTATTCGATCCGCAAGGGCGACAACCCGGACATGGAAGAAGTGTTCCGGCATTACAACGAGGCGCTGCGCATCGACCCCGAGCACCGCAACGCGCACGAGTATCTCGGCGAGGCCTACCTCATGACCGGCAACCTGGACAAGGCGAAGGACCACCTCAAGGTGCTCGACAAGCTTTGCTTTTTCCCCTGCGAGCAGTACAGCATGCTAAAAAGAGCCATCGCAGATTTCGAAACCAGGCAGGCAAGGAAATGAAAACACTCTCCACTCTCGTTGCGATCCTCCTGCTCGCAGGCTGCGCGTCCTACAACGGCCGCGGGCTGGTGCCCGGGCAATCCACCGCAGGCGAAGTGCAGGCGCTGATGGGCGAGCCGGCCGAGCGCCGCACCACCGCCAACGGCGACACCGTGCTGTATTACCCGCGCGGTCCGATGGGAATGCACACCTATGCGGTGCACGTGTCTTCCACCGGCGTCATGCAATCCATCGAGCAGCTGCTGGCGGTGGAGAACCTGAAGAAACTCGTGCCCGGGGTGACCACGACCGCCGAGGTGCGCGAGCAGTTCGGCCCGCCGGGGGTCGTCAGCCACCTCGACCGACAGCAGCGCGACGTCTGGCAGTACCGGATGTGGGGTCCCAGTCAGGAGCCGTATTACCTGTATGTGCAGCTATCGAGCGACGGCATCGTGCGCGAAGTGCTGTTCCTGAAGGACTACAACAAGGAGCCCGGCGGCCCGGGCAAAGGCTAGTCAGCGGCGCAAGGCGTCCAGCGCGCGGTCCACGAAATCCAGCCTGTCCTGCCCCCAGAAACGCTCGCCGTTGAGGATGTAGGTGGGGGCGCCGAAGACGCCGAGACGTTCGGCCTCTTCGCTGTAGGACCGGTAGAGGGCCTGCACCTGCGGGCTCGTTTCAGCAGCGGCCAGCTCGGCACCGGGCAGGCCGTTTTCGTTGGCGACGGTCATGCGCACCGCGGGATCGGCGGTATCGCGTTCCTCGGCCCATAGCGCGCGCAGCAGCGCGTGCGAGAGCAGCGGCGCATCCAGGCCGCGCTCCTGCGCGGCGATCACCATCCAGCCCGCCGGCTTGTTCCAGCCCGCGGGCTTGCCGTCCTGCGGGTAGTGCTTCGGCACGAGGTTGAGCGGCATGCCGAGGTACCGGCGCCAGCGGTCCAGTTCCAGCGCGTGGTAGCTGCGGCGCGGCTCGGGACGCGTGCGCAGCGGCACGCCGCCGGTGCGCGGCACCACGTCCTGGAAATCGTAGGGCTTGAGCAGCAGCTTCACGCGGTGGCGCCGCACGATGTCCTGCAGCTGCGGGCCGCCCAGGTAGGCCCAGGGCGAGGACAGGCTGTAGTAGCAGGAGAGCTCGGTCATGAAACAATTATAGGAAATGTCGCTGGCTTCCCTGGTTTCCCTCGCGCGCCGCGAACTCGCGCAGCGCAATTTTCCCGCCGCCAGCTGGGTGCCGCCGGCCCGGGGGCCGGACGGCAAACCGCTGCTCGATGCGCTCGTCGTGGGCGGCGGCATGTGCGGCCAGACCGCCGCTTTCGCGCTCATGCGCGAAGGCGTGCGCAACATCCGCTGCGTGGACCGCCAGCCGCCCGGGCGCGAAGGCCCGTGGGCGACCTATGCGCGCATGGAGATCCTGCGCTCGCCCAAGCACCTCACCGGGCCCGATCTCGGCGTCGCTTCCCTCACCTACCGCGCCTGGCACGAGGCGAAGTACGGCATGCAAGCCTGGAAGAAGCTGCACAAAATCGCGCGGCTGGACTGGGCGGCTTACCTGCTGTGGGTGCGGAAGACCGCGGGCCTGCCGGTCGAGAACCATGTGGAGGCGAAAGCCATAAAGCTTTTGCCCAATGCAGTCGGAGCGACCCTCAACGGCAAACCCATTTATGCCCGCAAAATCATCCTGGCGCTCGGGCGCGACGGCAGCGGCGCGCCGCGCTGGCCGGAATTCGCCACCTTCCAGCCGGCGAAACGCCACGCGAACGTTTTCCATTCCGCCGATGACATCGACTTCGCCAGACTGAAGGGCAAACGCGTCGGCGTGCTCGGCGCCGGCGCCTCGGCTTTCGACAACGCCGGCGAGGCACTGGAAGCAGGCGCCGCCGGGGTGGTAATGTTCGCGCGCCGCCCGCAGCTGCCGCAGGTGAACAAGTCGAAGTGGACCGCCTTCCCCGGCTTCCAGCACGGCTACGCGGCGCTGGACGACGCGCAGCGCTGGCGCTTCTACACCTACATCTTCAGCGAGCAGGTGCCCCCGCCCTACGAGAGCGTGCTCCGCTGCGAGAAGCACAAGGGGTTTTCGATCCGGTTTTCAGAGGAATGGAAAGACATTGTCGCGGGACCTGAAGTCGTCACCGCGAAGGGCAGATTCAGATTCGACGCGCTCATCGTCTGCACCGGATTCGAGGTGAACATGCTGGACCGCCCGGAAATCGCCTCGTTCCGCGGCGCCATCGAGACCTGGCGCTCGCATGTCCCGAAAAAAGAGGCGCGGAAATTTCCGGAGGAAGCGCGCTTCCCGTACCTGGGCGATGCCTTCCAGCTGCGCGGCCGCGCGAAAGGATTGCAGCGCGTGCACGTGTTCAACTGGGGCTGCACCCTGAGCCACGGCGCGCTCGCGGGCGACATTCCGGGGATCGAAATCGGCGCCAACCGCCTCGCGCAGGGGGTGGCGCGGGATTTATTTCTGGAGGACGCGGAACTGCATTGGCGGCGCCTGCGTGCGCACAACGAGGACGAACTGAAGGCGACGCGCTACTTCGTCAGTCTACCGTCGCGCCGACCTGCCTGACGACCGCCGCCCATTTGGCGCGGTCGGCCTTCACCGTGGCGCGGAACTGCTCGGGCGTCTCCCAGCGCGGCGTGTTGCCGAGCTGGACCAGGCGGTCGTGCACCGCCGCCGTCTCGAGCGCCGCCTTCACCGCCAGGTTTACCTTGTTCACAATCTCGGCATCCAGCCCCTTCGGCCCGAACAGGCCGAACCAGGTGATGCTCTCGAAGCCCGGCAGGCCGGCTTCGGCGATGGTCGGCACGTCGGGAATGGCGGAGACGCGCGTGCGCGTGGTCACGCCCAGCAGCCGCACCTTGCCCGCCTTCCATTGCGGCAGCACCGTCTGCACCTGGTTGAAGATGCAGCAGGTGGTGCCCGACACGACCGAGGTGAGCGCCTCCGGGCCGCCCTTGTAGGGCACGTGCACCATGTCCAGCCCGGCGCGCGCCACGAACTCCGCGAACGCGAGGTGCGTGCCGGTGCCGTTGCCGGTGGAGGCGTAGTTGTACTTGCCCGGGTTCGCCTTCACCTTGTCGATGAATTCGCGCAGCGTATTGGCGTCGATCACCTGCGGGTTCACGGTAAGCACGTTGGAGACGTTCACCAGCGGCGAGATCGGGGTGAAGTCGGCCTCGACGTCGAAGGGCAGCTTCTTGTAGAGCGCGGCGTTGACGCCGTGCGTCGCCGCAGTGCCGAGCAGCAGCGTGTAGCCGTCGGGCCTGGCCTTGGCCACCGCCTCGGAGGCGATGTTGCCGCCGGCGCCCGAGCGGTAATCCATGACGATTTTCCCGCCCAGCGATTTCTCCATCGGTTCTTCCAGCATGCGCGCGACCACGTCCACGCCGGAGCCGGCGGGAAAACCCATGAGGATGGTGATCGGCTGCTGGGGCCAGCCCGATGCGGGCGTCGGACCAACCTGAGCGAAAACAACGCCAGGCAGCAGACAAAGAAGAACGAGGAACCTAAGGGCCATGGCGGCCCTATTCTACTTGCCGCCCGGTTTACTTCCCGCCCGGTACCGTGCCCTGCATCCTGGCTTCGCAGCCGCCGTTGGCGGCAAGAAGGACGGTGCATGCAGGCGCACTCGCCTTGCGCTTCAGGTATTCGGCCATCGAAAGATTGAGGTGCCGCGCCGCGGCCGCGTCCGCGAAGTCCTCGGACGACGGGCTGATGCCTTCCAGAAAGTAGTTCTTCAGTTCCACCGCGGCCAGGATCTTCACCGATTCCGGCGGCACCAGCATCACCGCCTCATACAGGGACGAAGGGAAGTCCATTTCCTCGACGTAATCCTTCAGGATTTTCTGCATGTGGCGGAACTGCGCCTGGCGGTCCGGCAGGTCCTGGGTGTGGGGAAAAAAGGGACGATGGATGCCGAGCCGGCCCGACACGCTGCGCCGTTCCCCGCCCATGAAGGCGAACACGCAGGCGCTCATGCACTGGTCGTTCCTGTCGATGACGGTAAAAATCCCCAGCTTGCGCAGCAGCCGCCCCAGGTCCATGGCGGCGTCGATATCGCCGCCATTGCTGGCGAACCACACCGTGTTTCCCGACAGTTTCTGCGTGCCGTTGGCGAGCAGCGCCGCCATCACGTCCGCGCCGACCTTGTCCTCGCGCGTGATGTCCCCTGAGACGAAGACGCGCACTTCCTGGGGGGGCATCGCGGCAGGCCCCGCGACGAACATCGCATACGGGATATCCGACGGATTGCTGTATTTCTTCACGGCCGACCAGCGCTGCTGGCCGTCCGCGGCGCGCTCCAGTGTGCGGAAGACCAGTTCCGCGTGCAGGTTGACGCACTGCAGGGCAAGCACCAGCAAGAGTCCGAAACGAGCAGGGGTATATGGCATGTCGTGGGACATGCTGCGCGCAAACGATTTTTACCGCAAGCACGCTGTTTGTTCCGTTCGGTGCCGCACTTAAGGGGCGGATTTACGCGGCCCGTTTGTTCTCCCGCGACAGGCTGTACCAGGTGCCCCCGAAGATCATCAGCGCGCCGAGGATGACTGCGGGATCAAGGGCTTCCGCGTAGAACGCGGCGCCCACCACCGCGATCAGCGGCAGCCGGAAGAAGTCCACCGGCACCACCACCGAAGCGTCGGCGAGCTTCATCGAGCGCGTGAGGCAGTAGTGCGCTGTAAAGCTGCCGACACCGATGGCGAGGATCCACGGCAGGTCGCGCGGCGACGGCGCGGCCCAGCCCGGCAGCGCCGCCGCGAGGCAGAGCGGCGTCTGGATGACCGCCATCCAGAACAGCACCGCCATCGGCGACTCGGTGGCCGACAGGCGCTTGGTGCCGATCATCTGCACCGCGTAGAACAGCGACCCGGCCAGCATCACCAGGGCCGCCGGCTGCACCGCGGCCATCCCGGGACGCAGGATCACCAGCACCCCGGCGAAGCCCAGCGCCAGCATCACCACGCGGCCGCGCGTGATGCGCTCGCCCAGCATCACCGCGGCCAGCAGCGCGGTCCAGATGGGCGCGGTGAATTCGATGGCGAACACGGTGGCGAGCGGCAGCGCGCCGATGGCGTAGACCCAGGAGGCCTGGCCGCCGACGTGGAACAGGTTGCGCCACAGGTGCACGCCGATGCGGCGCGTCTTGAGCGTGGCGATGCCGGTGCGCGTCGCCGCCGCGAGCACGATGAGCAGCGTGACCGCGGTGCGGAAGGCGAGGATCTCGAAGGTGCCGAGGTGGCGCAGCAGCTCGCGCGCGGCGATGGCCATGGCGCAGAAGGACAGCACCGCCCCGCTCATCCACAGCACGCCGCGCAGGGTGGCGCTCACGGCTTCATCTTCCCGCCCGCGGAAGGTAAACTCGCGCCATGCCGCTCTACGACTACGCCCCCCTCTCCGGCAAGTGCAAGGTCTGCCGCGGCCGCTTCGAAGTGATGCAGCGCGTCGCCGAAGCCAAGCTGACCCGCTGCCCCACCTGCAGGAAGCCCTGCGAGCGCCTCATCAGCGCCGTCCCGGTGCACGGCAAGTTCTCGACGAAATCCGACAGCAAGCTGAAGGATCTCGGCCTCACCAAGTACGTGAAGACCAGCGACGGCTCCTACGCGCGCACCGTCGGCAAGGGCGGGCCGAAAATGATCCGCGAGCCCGAGGAGTAGCCGGAGAACTAGCGCCAGCGGTCCACCGATTCGCTTTTCAGGTGGCCGAAGTCGGTGGCGAACCAGTAGGCGTTCTTCTCCCCGCCGGCCACCACCACGCCGATTTTCTCCGGCTCGCCGAAGCGCGGCACCAGCGAATCCTTCGGCTGCTTCAGGTAGGAGGCGTAGGGCTCGACGCCCTTGCGCGCCTGCGGCTCGATGTAGTTGATGACGAGCTGGTGGTCCCAGTAGACCTCGTAGGGAAGCGTCACGTTGTCGTGGAACCACTGCTGCAGCTTCTGTTTGCTGGTGAAGCCCTCGCGCTGCGCGAGGGTGCGCGCGGCGATGGGCTCGAGAATGAGCGTGAGGTTGGTGCGCGGCGTCGGCGTGAACCCGCCGACGAGGTACTTGAACTGCTCCCGCCAGGTCTTCTCGCGCACTTCCAGCAGGTGGCTGAAGGTGCGGCCGCGGAAAATGCTCACCACGCTGTCCCCGGGCTTGAAGCCCTTCTGCACGTGGAACGGCTCCCAGGGACTGCGCTCCTCGTTCTCGGCGAAGCAGGTGTTGGCGTAGTTGAGCGGATTGCCCTGCGAGCCCAGGTAGGTGGTGCCCGGCACCGCGCCGCCGCCCAGGTTGCGCGACAGCAGCCCCCAGGCGCGGCCGATGGTGGTGTTGGCGTGGTTGAACGGCCCCAGCGCGCCGAGGCCCGAATTCATCCTGAGCTGATTGCGGATCGGCCCGTTGACCACCGCCATGGCGGCGAAGGAACTCGTGGAGCTGTGCAGCGCCGTGACCTGCGATGCGGCAAGCGCCAGGATCACCGGAAAGTATTCCGGCCGCGCGCCCGCCATCACCGCGTTCGCCGCGACCTGCTCGACGGTGTACGACCAGTCTTCCTGCGTCTCGGTCGGGCGCATCTTGCCGACGATTTCGTCCGGCTTGCGACGGGTGCCCTCCAGCATGGCCGCGACGCGCGCTTCCGTCGGCAGCACTACCGGCAGGCCGTCGGTCCAGCCGGCGTCCAGCAACAGCGCATGCAATGCATCTTCGCCGTTCGCGCCGAGCAGCCGCGGCACTGGCCGCTCCAGCGAGCCGGTCGCCGTCTCGGCGGCGGTCAGCGGCCGCGTGAGCGCGCCCACAATGTCGCCCAGCGCATTCCTGCCGTATTCATGGAGCACCTCCGGCGGCTTGCCGCCGACCGGGTGCGGCACGAAGGTGAAGCGCAGTTCCGGCATGCCCTGCTTGCGGGTCACGGCCTTCACCAGGTCGACGAAGGCGGTCGTGACCAGGGGCGCCGTCGCAATGCCCATGTCCTCCAGGTGCGCGCAATGCACCGCCACCGCGGGCGCGCAGGTGCTGCAATGGCCGATGGCCATCACCACCAGCGCGTTCTTCGCCCTGATCTCGGCCCACAGGTCCGGATCGTCCTCGGTGTAGCCGCCGCGCTTCTGGCGGAACTCGGTTTTCACGCCCGGGAGTTTCTCCGCGAACAGCTTGCGGATTTCTTCGAGGAACACGCCGCCGTTCATGAAGCGCACGTCGACGAAATAGATCGTTCTGCCGTCGAGCGACGCCGGGCGAGGCGCCATGGGGCGAAGGTTGATGGCAGGCGGGGTACCGCGCGGATTGAATATTTTTACTTTTTTGTTTTTTGCGTCGAACTCGCCGGCGGCGACGCGCTTCTCCGCGTTCTCGCCCGGGTACGTTTCGACCTCGCAGAATCCTGCCGGAATCGGATCGTTCATGTTCGGTTGGCGAAATACTCTTCGTAGCTGGAGCCGTTGGACACCAGTATCCCCCCATCCACGTCGAGCGTGGTGCCGGTGCACATCGCGGCATCGTCGCTGGCGAGGAACAGGATCGCGTTGGCCACGTCCTCGGAGGCCACCCAGCGGCCGAGGGGAATCTTCGCCGCCGTGGCCTTGAGCCGTTCCGGCGGCGTCTTCTTCGTCATGCCCGAGGTCGTGGGCCCCGGGCAGACGGCGCAGACGCGGATCCGGTCCGGCGCGAGCTCGAACGCGGCATGCGCGGTGAAGCCGACGACCGCCGTCTTGGACGCGGTGTAGTGGATGCCGCCGGCAAACGACACGCGCTTGCCCGCCATCGACGACACGTTCACCACCGCGCCGCCGCCCCGCTTTCGCATCAGCACCGCCGCCGCCTGCGTGCACAGCGCCGTGCCCTTGAGATTGATGTCGAGGACCCGGTCCCATTCCTCCTCGGCCATGTTCTTCAGCGTGGACTTGCCGATCACGCCGGCGCTGTTGACAAGGACATGCACGGCGTCGAGCTGCTTGAACGCTTTTTCTATGGAAACTTTTGAAGAAACATCAACAACGAATGTTCTGCTGCCGGGGATAGTCGATGCGGTATCACGAAGCTCTGTCTCGTTTCTATCCAGCAGCACAACCTTTCCCCCTTCGGCGGCGAAGCCCTTCGCCGCAGCGGCGCCGATGCCGCTCGCGCCGCCCGTCACCACGCAAACCTTGTCCGTGAAGCGGTCGGGCCGCATGCTCAGTCCAGTTTTATTCCGGCCGCCCTGGCGATGGGCGCCCAGCGGTTGCGGTCGTCCAGCAGCGAGCGCTGGAATTCCTCCGGCGTGCCGCCCGCCACTTCCAGGCCGATCTCGTTGAGGCGCTTGCCGATGTCCGGCAGCCGCAGCGCGTCCGTGACCGCCTTCGAGTACTGCTCGACGAGCGGCCGCGGCGTGCCGGTCTTCACGAAGAAGCCGAAGATGGTCTTGCCGTAGAAGTCCGGATACCCCAGTTCCGTGTACGAAGGCACGTCCGGCGCGAGCACCGAGCGGCCCTTGAAGCTCTGCGCGAGGATCTTCAGCTTGCCGCCGCGGTGCATCTGCAGGTAGTCCGCGATCACCGAACCGCTCGCCGGCACCTGGCCGCCCAGCAGGTCGGTGAGCAGCGGCTGGCCGCCCTTGTACGACACCACCTGCAGGTCCACGCCGAAGGTCTTCGCCATCAGGTGCGTGAGGAACACGCCGACGCCCGAGGCGCTGGGCGTGCCGACGAAGCGCATTTTCGGATCGCGGCGGATCGCCTCCACCCATTCCTTGAAGCTGCCGATGCCCGAGGCCGCCGACACCGTGGTGGCGGTCGGGATGAGGGTGCCCTCGCACACCGGCGCCAGTTCCTTGTCCGCGTCGTACGAGGGTTTCGAGTAGAGGAAGTTGTAGGAATAGAACCCGGTGGGCGTATAGAGCAGGTTCGTGCCGTCGGGCTCGCCGCTCCTGATGAACTCGCCCGCGGCGATGCCCGCGCCGCCCGGCCTGTAGTCGACGATCACCGGCCGGTCGAGGCTGAGCTTCAGCTTCTCGGCGAGCAGGCGGGCGCTCGCATCGAGCGCGGCCCCCGGAGGAACGCTCAAGATGAGTTTCAGGGGTTTTGCGGATTGCGCTCTTGCGCTTAAAGGCAGGGCGAGAGCGGAAACCCCTGCCACGAATTCTCTACGGTTCATTTCACCATCAACCCTGCGCGCTCGACCATCGCGCGCTCCTGCACCACGGACGCCTTCGCCCAGGCCGTGTAGGCCGCGGGCCCGACCGGCCAGGGATCTTTTTTCAGGATGTCGAGCAGCTTGAGCGTTTCCGGATCCTCCATCGCCTTCTTGAACGCTTCGTTCAGGCGGTTGACGACGGGCTCGGGCAGGCCGCGCGGGCCGGCGACGCCCACCGCCACCGTGTAGACCATGTCCAGGCCGAGCTCGCGTGCCGTCGGCACGTCCGGCATCCACGAGGCGCGCTTCTCGCCGAACTGGATGAGGTAGCGCGCCTTGCCCGCCGCCACCTGCGGAAAGATGGTGCCCGCCGTGTCCACCGTCACCATGGTTTCGTTGCCGAGCAGCGCGCGCACCAGTTCGCCCGCGCCCTTGTAGGGCACCTGCACCAGCTGCACGCCGAGCTTGCCGGCGGCGGTTTCGATGAGCAGGTGCATGGAGGTGCCCGTGCCCGGCGTGCCGTAGGTGAGCTTGGCCGGATTGGCGCGCGCCCAGCGCACCACGTCGTCGAAGGTCTTGAACTGGGAATCCGCCGACACCTGCATGGCCATGGCGTCGTTGGTCATGCCGGAGATGAATGTAAAGTCGCGGATCGGATCCCAGTCCACTTTCTCCATGTACGGGTAGCGGAACAGCGACGAGGGAATCACCGAGAGCAGGTAGCCGTCGGGCCTGGCGTTGCGCGCCATCTGCACCGGGCCCAGCGTGCCGCCCGCGCCGGGCTTGGGCTCGACCAGCACCGGCTGACCGAGATATTTCGACGCCACCTCGGCGAACTTGCGCGACGCGGTGTCGGTCGGGCCGGAAGTGAACGGCACGTACAGCGTGATGGGACGCGAGGGAAAAGTCTGCGCATGCGCCGGCCCGGCGGCCAGCGCGAGCGCGGCAACCGCCAGCGGCAAGACTTTCATTATCATGAGGGCATTGTTTCACACCGAACCGAGAGGAATTGCGAAATGGCCCCCTCTTTCACTGGCGGCTGCCTGTGCGGCGCCATCCGCTACCGCGTGAGCGCGCCCATCGCGGAATTGCGCGCCTGCCACTGCCTCGACTGCCAGAAAACCTCGGGCGCGGGCGGCAGCGTGAATGCTGTGGTGCAACGCAAGGATTTCATCATCGTCCAGGGCAAACCGAAGCAGTACGCGTGCAAGGCAGCCAGCGGCCGCACGCTGCTGCGCCATTTCTGCGGCGACTGCGGCTCGCCGATCTACAGCCAGCGCGAGAGCACGCCGGAACGCATCGTGGTGCGCGCCGGCGGCCTCGACGATTCGTCGGCGATGAAAATCACCGCCAACATCTGGACCCGGACCGCGCGGCCCTGGTCCTGGATCGATCCGGCGAGCCAGCAGCTGCCCGGCAATCCCGACTGACACGCCGCGTGCGCTGACGCACACAGCGCCTATGTGGGTTCTCGCACGGTGGCGCGGACGCGGTCGCGCCTATGCTGCCCCCATGGCGATGCAACCCGGCAGCGTGACCACCCTCGTGAAAAAATACTTCGATGCGTTCCACTCGCACGACCGGAACACGCTGGAAACCCTGCTGAGCGACGACTTCACGTTCTCCAGTCCGCGCGACGACCACATCAGCAAGCTGGCCTATTTCCACCGCTGCTTCCCGCACAGCGACGAATTCCGCTCCTTCAAGATCGAGAAGATCTTCGAGGTGGACAACGAAGCCTTCGTGCGCTATTCGTGCAAGCCGCGCAAGGGCTCGCAATTCCGCAACACCGAGTACTTCAGGATCCGGCGCGGCAAAATCCGCGAAGTCGACGTCTACTTCGGCCGCAACCTCGACTGAAAATGTAACTGCAAGCCCGGCGTCAGCCTGCGGGTTTATGCTTGGCGGATGCTCGGACGCCTGCCCCTCGCGGTCCTGCTAGTCCTCGCCGCCGCGCCCGCCGCCGCGGGCGGGACCTACAAGTGGGTGGACGACAGCGGCGTGGTCAACTACTCCAACACGCCGCCGCCGGAAAAATTCGCCAAGGCCAGGATCGTCGCCGACCGCATCTCCATCATGCCGCCGGACCCCTCGCTCGGGGCCGCGGTCGCCGCGATGAACGCGCGGGTCGCCCAGCGCGCCCAGTACGAGGAGGCCGACTGGCTGCAGCGCCAGCGCATCCTGCTGGCGATGCGCACGAGTTATCCCCCGAGTCCCTACGGCGTGGGCTACGACCCGTATGCCGGCGCCTACTACCCCACCTACGCGCCGCTCTTCGTGGTCGGCGCCGTGCGCCAATCTCCGCGCTTCTTCATTCGCAGATAGCCCGGCTCTGCCGGCTCAGTCGAGCGGTTCCAGCTTGACGATGGATGCGCCGTGGTTGCTGCCGGCCCAGAAAGTCACCGGCGCGGTCGAGTTGTCGACGAACGCACGCCGGATATTGGTGGTGCGCGGCAGCAGGTAGTCCACGCTGCGGCCGGTGCGCGTGTCGAGCCGCGTCACCTGGTCCGTGACCATCGAACCCGTCCATGCCTCCTCGTTGCGGTCGATCGCGACGTCATAGGGCGACGACCAGCGCGGCCCGACCGGCCACTCCTTGATCTGCCCGCTGCGGGTGTCGAGCATGGCGATGCGGTCGCCGCGGAACTCGCCGAACCAGAGCCGGTCCTTCGCGTCCATCATGCCGCGCCGCGGCGCGGAGGCAGGCGTCGGAATCGTGAACAGCCTGATCTCGCCGGTCTTCGCGTCGATGCGGCCGATGTGGCGCTGGCGGAAATCGGTGAAGTACGCGTTGTTCAGGGAGTCCGGGATGATGTCGTAGATGTTGTGCGGCTCTCCCTTGGGCGCGTCCTTGAACGGCTCCCAGGTCTCCACCCTGCCGGTGGCGAGGTCGAGCCGATGCACGCCGGCAAAGCCGTTGTTCTGCGTCCACACCTTGCCGTCCACGTGCGAGGCCTGCGGACTCACCATGTTCACCTGCGCGGCATCGATGTCCTGGTCCGGCGGCAGCTTCCATGTGGTGAACTTCTGCGTATTGCGGTCGAACTTGACGATGACCGCCTGGTACATGTTGCCCAGCCACAGGTTGCCGTCCCTGTCCTGGCGCAGACCGAGCAGGCCGGTCGGGAAACCCGGCTTCTGCTCTGCGACCGGAAACTCCGTGACCCTGCCGCTCCTCGGATCCAGCCTGCCGAGGTTCTGCTCGCCGAAGCTCGAATACCAGACGATGCCCTGGTCGTCGACGATGACGTCGTGCGGCGAGATGGTTTCGCGCGGCAGGTCGTATTCGGTGTAGATGACACGCGTCGCGCGGCCGCTGGGGCGGGGCAGCGTCCTCAGCGCATAGTTCCACTGCTTCGCCTCGCCGAGGTTGACGGTGGCGAGGTATTCCGCCGTGGAGCGGTACACCTGCACGCGCTGGTCGCCGCGCTCCTCCATCCGCCGCTCCGCCTTGCGCAGCTGCGGATGCTGGGGAATGCTCTGGTTTACGTAGCCCTGCATGCGCGGCAGGATCGTCTTCATGAAGGTGTCCGCGTCGTACGGCGAGCGCGCGATGCGCTGCAGCGTGTGGCAGCCGACGCAGTTGAGCAGTTGCCCCTTCTGCGTGTCCGTGCCCGGCATGCTCGCCATCCATTCGCCGTTGGAGAGCTGCGCGGCGAGGTCCTTTGTCCTGCGCAGCTTGAGGTCGGCGGCGGCCGATTGCTGTATATCAACGTAAGCGGGACCCTCCAGTTCGTAGCCCACGGCGCGGATGCGGATCGCGTAGCGGCCGGGCGGCAGCCTGGAGGCCGGAAATGCATAGCGGCCCTGGCTGTCGCTGACGACAGTGACCGTGATGGTCGAGCCCGCCCTCTTTGCGCTGACCAGCACGCCCTCCATCGCACCCTCTTCCGCCGACGTGACGACGCCGGCAAGCGCGGCGCTCTCTTGCGAAAAGGCATCCGGCGGAAACGCAAAAAGGAAAGCCAGCAGGACTAACCAGTGGCGCCCATGGTTTACGATTGCAGCCGGTGTCATGATTCCCTCCCAGGCGGGAATCATAGACCGCAAACCCGACCGACCTTCAAACAGGGAGAACCGCATGGCCAAGGCCTACTGGGTAGTGACCTACCGCTCGATCAAGGATCCCGAGAAACTCGCCGCCTACGCCAAGCTGGCGGGTCCGTCCATCCAGGGCGCGGGCGGGCGCTTCCTCGTGCGCGGCACGCCGTCGAAGACCTACGAAGCGGGCCTGAACATGCGCACCGTGGTGACCGAATTCGAGAGCCTCGCCAAGGCCATCGCCGCGCACGACACGCCGGGCTACCAGGAAGCGCTGCGCGCGCTGGGCGACGGCGCCGAGCGCGACCTGCGCATCGTCGAGGGCGTTTAGCCGGCCGGTCGCCGCCTCCCGATGTTCGCCACCGCACAGATAAATGCCGGCGCGCGCACGAAATTGCCGGGATGGCGGGGCATCCGCAAGCGGAACAATCGGGCCTGGCAGCCCGTGGCATGCGACCGGACGATCTAAGCCGCCGGCAGTTCATCAAGCTTGCGGGCGCGGCGGGCGGCGTGCTGCTCTGCCAGCGATCGCTGGCGCAATCGCCGATGACCATGCCCCAGGCACCAGGCGCTGCGCCCGCTGGCGAACGCGCGGACGCGACGATCCGCATCGGCACTGGCCTGGTCGAGGTGGGACCGCAGCGCATACTTTCCACATCCGCTTACAACGGCCAATTCCCCGGCCCGCTGCTGCGCTTCAAGGAAGGCAAGCGGGTGGTCGTGGACATCCACAACGACACTGACGTGCCGGAACAACTGCACTGGCACGGACAGTTTCTTCCGGTCGACGTGGACGGCGCCAGCGAAGAGGGTACCCCGTTCATACCCGCGCACGGCATGCGCCGCATC
>CAZPNH010000003.1:11750-15824 GCA_964587635.1 uncultured Bordetella sp. | reverse complement strand
CTCGGTGCGCGACGCGGTCGAGCACGCCCTCGCCGCCCGCAAGGCAAATCCGGACAAATCCTAGAATGGCGTTGGACAAAAGCTTCGAGCCGCACGCGGTCGAGAGCCGCTGGTACGCACTTTGGGAGTCCTCGGGCTGGTTCGCGGCAAGCGCGAAAGCCGGCGCGCCCTCTTACTGCATCCAGCTGCCGCCGCCCAACGTCACCGGCACGCTGCACATGGGCCACGCCTTCCAGCAGACGCTCATGGACGCGCTGATCCGCTACCACCGCATGCGCGGCGACAACGCCAATTGGGTCGTTGGCACCGACCACGCCGGCATCGCCACCCAGATCGTCGTCGAGCGCCAGCTGCAGGAACAAGGCAAGACGCGGCACGACCTCGGGCGGGAAGGTTTCGTGAAGCGCGTCTGGGAATGGAAGCAGGAATCGGGCGCCACCATCACGCGCCAGATGCTCCGCCTCGGCGCCTCCTGCAACTGGACCTACGCCGACACCGAAGGACAGAAGGCCGGCTACTTCACCATGGACGCGAAGATGTCGCGCGCCGTGGTCGAAGTATTCGTCAAATTGCACGAAGGAGGCCTGATCTACCGCGGCAAGCGGCTGGTGAACTGGGATCCACAGCTCGGCACCGCGGTTTCCGATCTCGAGGTGGACAGCGAGGAGGAAAGCGGAAAGATCTGGGAGATTCGATACCCACTCGAGGATGGCAAGGAATCGGTAGTGGTTGCGACAACCCGGCCGGAAACGATGCTGGGAGACATCGCCATCGCGGTAAATCCAGACGACGATCGCTACAAATCCTTCGTTGGAAAGCGTGTTCGGCTACCACTTACGAAACGCACCATTCCGATCATCTCAGACAGCTACGTTGATCCGGCTTTCGGTACTGGGTGCGTAAAAATCACCCCCGCTCACGACTTTAATGACTTCAATGTGTGGACGCGGATTTATCCGAACCACGAATCAATTCAACAGCTTCCGTATGCTGGGTTGCTGAGCATATTTGACCTAAAGGGCTGTGTGATTGGCCAAGAATGGCTAGCCACCAAGCACGTCGGCAACGATGTCAACAAACGCCGAAATGACGAAGAACTTCTGGCGTTGGTCCCGGCTGAATATCAAGGTCTCGATAGATTCGTCGCACGGAAGAAGATCATTAAAAATCTCGGGCCGAATCTCGTCTCGGAGAAACCCTACAAGCTACGGGTACCAAGATCTGGACGGACAAATGTGATCGTAGAACCAATGATCACTGAGCAGTGGTTCGTGAAAATGGACGGCATGGCGAAGAGCGGGCTGGAAGCGGTGGCCAGCGGCAAGGTGAAGTTCTTCCCGGAGCACTGGGCCTCGACCTATAACCACTGGCTGGAGAACATCCAGGACTGGTGCATTTCGCGGCAGCTCTGGTGGGGCCACCAGATTCCCGCCTGGTACGACGAGCAGGGAAACATCTTCGTCGCGCGCACCGAAGAAGAGGCGGTCAAAAAAGCGGGCGGCAGGAAACTCAGGCGCGACGAAGACGTGCTGGACACCTGGTTCTCGTCGCAACTGGTGCCCTTCTCCTCGCTCGGCTGGCCGGAGAAGACGAAGGACCTCGAGACCTACCTGCCCTCCTCGGTGCTGGTCACCGGCAACGACATCATCTTCTTCTGGGTCGCCCGCATGATCATGGCGAGCCTGCATTTCACCGGCAAGGTGCCGTTCCGGCACGTCTACATCAACGCCATCGTGCGCGACGCCGAAGGCCAGAAGATGTCGAAGTCGAAGGGCAACACGCTCGACCCGATCGACCTCATTGACGGCATCGATTTCGCCCCGCTGCTGGAGAAATCCACCACCGGGCTGCTGCTGGCCGACCACAAGGCCAAGGTGGAGCGGTATGTGAAGAGCCATTTCCCGGCGGGCATCCCGGCGTTCGGCGCGGACGCGCTGCGCTTCACTTTCGCCTCGCTCGCCAATTTCTCGATCACGCTCAACTTCGACCTCGGCCGCTGCGAGGGCTACCGCAATTTCTGCAACAAGCTGTGGAACGCGACGCGCTTCGTGCTGATGAACACCGAGGGCCAGGATTGCGGCGTGGATGAATCAAAGCCGGTCGAACTGTCCACCTGGGACAAGTGGATCATCAGCACCCTGCAGCGCACCGAAGCGGAGGTGGAAAAGGGCTTCGCCGAATACCGCTTCGACAACGTCGCGGCCGCAATCTACCGCTTCGTCTGGGACGAGTACTGCGACTGGTACGTCGAGATCGCCAAGGAGCAGGTCGCCAAGGGGAACGAAGCCCAGCAGCGCGGCACGCGCCGCACGCTGGTGCGCGTGCTCGAGGCTTCGCTGCGCCTCGCGCACCCGGTCATTCCGTTCGTCACCGAGGAACTCTGGCAGGGCGTGAAGGCACTCGCTGGCAAGAGCGGAGACACCATCATGCTCGCACCCTACCCGAAGAGCCAGCCGGAGAAGATCGACGAGGCGGCGGAGAAGGAGATTTCAGAGGTGAAGGCCTCGATTCTCGCGAAGCGGAACCTCAAGAGCGAAATGAAGCTGCCGCCCAACAAGAAAACGCCGCTGTATACCTCCGAGCCCCTCTCGGCGTCCATGATGAGCGCGAACCTCGCGTTGGTCGCGGCGGAGGTCAAGATCGTCAGGGACGAAGAACTTCCGAAGTTCGAGTCCCCGATCGGGCTCGCCGGCAATCACCGTTTCACCTTCAAGGTCGAACTGGACCCGGCAGCGGAACAGGAACGCCTGCAGAAGGAGATCGCGCGCCTCGAAGGCGAGATCGTCAAGGCGCACGCCAAGCTCGGCAACGCGTCCTTCGTGGACCGCGCGCCGGCGAAGGTGGTCGAGCAGGAGCGCGCGCGGCTGGCCGGCTTCGAGGCGACGCTCGCCAAGCTGCGGCCGCAGCTGGACAAGATGGCGGCGCGCGGCGCGCCTTGAGCTAGTAGGCGCTGTCGCGCCGGTAACCCGGCAGCGCCAGGAAAGGCGGCTTGCGGCCGACCAGCGCTTCCAGCATCGTCAGTTCCGTATCGGTGTGATTGATGACGGGCGCGCGCATCAGCATCTGCGGCGCGCCTTTTGCCATGATGTAGCGCGGCTGCTCGTGGTGCCGCGTGCGCACGGTCTCTTTCGCTTCCGGGTCATCGAGCGCCGCGAGGTCCGCGATTCCGTAGCAGGTGCAGACATAGGTCCTGTCCGGCTCCACCTCGATGTAGACGCCCGTTCCGCGGATGCCGATCGTGGCGGTGGACGTTTGCAGGCGCTTCGGCTCACCCGGCGAAAATACCGAGAGCACCGCGCCGGTGACGATGCGCAGGCCCGTCAGGACGAGTGCCCCGGCCGTGGTGCCTTGCGCCTCCACGCGCGAGTTGGAACGGACCAGGAACGCATCCCTGTAGGTGACGAACACCACCTCGCTGTTTGCGCCGGTCGTGACGATGTCGCCCGCTTTCACGTCCATGCCTTCAACCGCCGGCACGCCGTTCACGCGCACGTCGCCGCGCAGGCGGTGAATGCCCTTCTCCACCGATCCGGCGGCGAGCGCCTGGCGCAGCCAGCCCATCTGCAGCGCGAGCACGGCGGCGGCGACGCGCAGGGACTTTCTGCGCTCAGGATTCACCGGTGGCCTCCGGCAGCCGCGCACCGTCCATGGCGGCCCGCTCGGCCTGTGTGGGCCACGCGGTGTCGAACTGCCAGCCATACTGCGCCTCGACGCGCAAACGCAGGAAATCCATGAACGCCTCGCCCCAGGCGGCGAAATCCGCGACGATGACCGCACATTCGCCCACGGTCGCCTCGCTCACGCCGGTGATCGGCCGCCCGCTCAGGCAGATGCGGTCGGCGTCCGTGTAGGCGCTCAGGCCTCGCTGGCGGTATGCGGCGACCAGCGGCGCCAGCGCCCACGAGCGCCGGCGTGCGGCGCGTCCCGGCAGGTGCTTGAGCGGGGCGACGACCGAAAACGAATGGCGGTCATCCTCGATGCGCGCCCAGAGCACGGCGGGCGGCGCGCCGGGCGCCTGCGCCCGCGCGAATTCCGCGCAAGCGGCGCGCATCGCGGACAAACCGGGCGGGTGCA
>CAZPNH010000003.1:0-11740 GCA_964587635.1 uncultured Bordetella sp. | reverse complement strand
AGCCGGCGCAGGAGGCGAGCAGCGCCTGCGGCCCGGTCGGGCCCAGCCGCATCCAGCGCGCCGCATTTCCCATGACGAAAGCCTAGCAGAACAAAAGCGGCGCGACCCTATTTCTTCTTCATGAAAAACGTGAACTCGCCGCCGGCCTCGGCATGCGACAGCAGCGCGTGGCCGGTCTGCCTGGCGAACGTCTCGAAATCCTTCACCGAGCCGGGATCGGTGGAAACGACCTTCAGCACCTGTCCGGACTGGACGTCGGCGAGGGCTTTCTTGGTGCGCAGGATGGGCAGCGGACAATTGAGTCCGCGCGTGTCTATCTCTTTGTCGTGTTGCATGGTGAGGCGAATTTATCACGCTGTCGGCGGGATGCGGCCTGGGCTATCATCGCCGCAATGAACAAGCCGCCGCCCTCCGACGGCGGTCGCTGGCTCCTGCTGGTCGCGAGCCTGCCGACCGAGGATCCGGCCGCGCGCATGCGCATGCTGCGCACGCTCGAGTCGCTGGGCGCGGCGGTGATGCGCGAAGGCGCCTACCTGCTGCCGGACACGGCGGCCTGCCGGCAGGGCCTCGAGCACCTCGCGGAATACATCGGCAAAGGCGCGGGCAGCGCGCAGGTGCTGCAGGTGCTTCCCGTGTCGGAGGGCCAGCAGAAAGCTTTCCGCGGCCTGTTCGACCGCAGCGCGCGCTATGCCGAGCTGATCAAGGTGGTGGAAAGCCTCAAGGTCGGCTTCGGCATCTCCGATCCGAGCGCCCTGTCGCGCGTGCTGACCAAGCAGCGCCGCGAATTCGAGGCGATCGGCGCGCTCGATTTCTTCCCGAGCGAGGTGCAGGAGCGCGCCAGGGCGGCCCTCACGGCCGCCGAAGCCTCGGTGCACAAGCTGCTGTTTCCCGCGCAGACGCAGGCCGGCGCCGCGCCGAACGAGCGGCTGCAGCGCCGCATCTGGGCGACGCGCCGGCCGCTCTGGGCCGACCGCCTCGCCTGCGCCTGGCTGATCCGGCGCTTCGTCGATCCGGAAGGCAGCATGCTGTGGCTGGAAAAGACGCAGGAATGCCGCCCGCCCGTGGTCGGCTTCGCGTTCGACGGCGCGCGCTTCGGCAACGACGCCTCGCAGGTCACCTTCGAGGTGATGCTGCGCCAGTTCGGGCTGGCGAAGAACGCCGCGCTCGCCAAGATCGGCGCCATCGTGCACTTCCTGGAAGTGCGCGACACGCCGGTGCCGGAGGCGGCCGGCGTGCAGACGCTGCTGCAGGGCGCCGCGCGCCGCTCGTCCAACGACGACGAGCTGCTGGCCGAGGTGGAGAAGACCTTCGACCTGCTCTACGAGGCCTATTTCGAGGCGCCGCGCAACTAGCCGGCGCCGCTTACTTCTTCTTGTTGTCCTGCATCTCGCGCGCCTGCTCGGCGCGCAGTTCCTTGAGCCGCGCGTCGATCACCGACTGCTCGTAGAAATTGCCTTCGCCCGAATTCTGCGCGAACTGCAGCTGCTCGATGGCGCCCACCAGGCTGCCCTGCAGGACGTAGAACTCGGCCTGCGACTGGTACTGCTGCAGGCGCTTGCCTTGGCCGGCGTAGGCCTTGGCGCGCGCCTCGTGCAGTTTCGCATCGCGCGGGTAGAGGCGCAGCGGCTCGGCGAGCGCCGCGAGCACGTCGTCGTAGCGGCCCTGGTCCTGCAGCGTCCCGAGCATGGCGTAGAGGATCGACCGGTGGTATGGATAGCGCTGCGCCGCAGCCTTCAGCAGGGCGAGCGCGCCCGCCTGGTCGCCGAGCGCGATGCGCACGCGCGCCGCCAGCGTCTCGATCATCGGGCTGGCGACCTTGTCCGCGCGCAGACGGGCGATCTCCGCATCGGCCCGTTTCGGTTCCTTGGCGCGCAGTAGCGCCACCGCCAGCCCGTAGCGCGCGCCCGGCTCGTTGGCGAAGCGCCGGTCGTTCATCGCTTCGCTGAACAGCCGCACCGCGTCCTGCGGGTCCATCGCCTCGGCGCGGATCTTCGCGCGCACCAGGTGGTATTCGAGCGTGTCGACGTGCTGCCTGTAGGGCAGGCCTTCGGCGCGGTTCTGCGCGTCAGCGATGCGTTCCGTGGTCACCGGGTGGCTGCGCATGTAGCTGGGCGCGTTGCTGTTGTCGACGATGCGCGTGAGCCGCTGCATTTTCTCGAAAAACGCGCCCATCGCGCGCACATCGAAGCCGGACGCGCTGAGCGTCTGGAAGCCGATGCGGTCGGCCTCGCGCTCGAAATCGCGGCTGTAGCTGAGCTGCGACTGGACCACGCTGCCCTGCACCGCCATCGTGGCGCCGCCCGCCAGATCCGGCCGCGAGCGAGCCAGCAGGATGGCCGCCGCCATCGCCAGCATCATCGGCATCTGCATCTGCTTCTGAATGCCCATCTGGCGCGCGATATGGCGCTGCGTCACGTGCGCCATTTCGTGGGCCAGCACCGAGGCGATCTCGGACTCGTTGTCGGAGGCGCTGATCAGGCCGGTGTGCACGCCGATGAAGCCGCCCGGCAGCGCGAAGGCGTTGATCGAGGTATCGCGAATGACGAACAGCTCGAAATCCTGGCGCGCGCCCGGCGCGGCCGCGCTCAGCTTCGCGCCCAGCCCATTCAGGTATTCGGCGATCTCGGGGTCATCGAGATAATCCGGGTCGCGGCGGATCTCCCGCATGACCGATTCGCCGAGCCGGCGCTCGGTCTGCAGCGACAGCTCGCCGCCACCCGAATCGCCAAGATCGGGCAGCGGCGCGGCGCGCGGCGCGAGATCAGGCAGCGGCTCGCTGCGGCTGAAGCGCGGCAGCACCGTGTCCTGCGCGAACGCCCGCGGCACAAAGACGAGGGACACGGCGAGCAGCCAGACCAGGAATCGCATGCGGTTATGATACCGTCGGGACCGACGAGTTCGTTGTATCAAAACGTAAATCCAGGAGGATGCAGTGCCGCGCAAGCTTTCACCGCAGCTCACCCATTTCGACCGCAAGGGGAGCGCCCACATGGTCAACGTCGGCGCCAAGGACGAGACGCATCGCGTCGCGATCGCGTCCGGCCGCATCGCCATGCGTCCGGCGACCTTCCGCATGGTGGTCGAGGGCGACGCCGCCAAGGGCGACGTGCTCGGCGTGGCGCGCGTCGCGGCGATCCAGGCGGCCAAGCGCACCGCGGAACTGGTGCCGCTCGCGCACCCGATCGCCATCACGCGCGTCGCCGTGGATTTCAAATTCGACGCGGCGCGCAGCGAAATCGGGCTGGCCGCGACGGTCGAATGCCGCGGCCGCACGGGCGTGGAGATGGAGGCGCTGACCGCGGCCGCGGTCGGCCTGCTCACCGTCTACGACATGGTGAAAGCCGTTGACCGCGGCATGGTCATCCGCGAGCTGCGGCTGGAAGAAAAACGCGGCGGCAAGTCGGGCCACTACCTGCGCAAAGCGGTAAAATGACCGCATGAATCCACTCCGCAGAACCGCATTGCAGTTCGCCGGCGCCCTCGCCGCGGGCCTCCTGCTTCCGCTGCGCGCGCTCGCGGCGTGGAACAAGGAGGCGTTCCAGTCGAAGACCGCGGCCGACGCGCTGAAGAGCCTCGGCATCTCGGCCAGCACCGAGAGCAAGGACGTGCTGATCGAGGCGCCGCAGATCGCCGAGAACGGCGCCGTGGTGCCGGTGGAGATCACCAGCAACGTGCCGAACACCAAATCGATCTCGATACTTATCGACAAGAATCCCTTTCCACTTACCGCGAAGTTCGACTTCGCCGAAGGCGCGGTGCCTTTCGTCAAGGTGAACGTCAAAGTGGGCGAGTCCTCGTTCGTGCGCGTGCTGGCGGAGGCCGGCGGCAAGTTTTATTCGGCGAGCCGGGAAATCAAGGTCACCATCGGC
This sequence comes from uncultured Bordetella sp., assembly GCA_964587635.1. Lineage (GTDB taxonomy): Bacteria > Pseudomonadota > Gammaproteobacteria > Burkholderiales > SG8-39 > RBG-16-66-20. Next base: position 7,871 of record CAZPNH010000003.1, on the reverse strand, counting down.
GGATGCGGAGGCTGACATGGCTGAGCCGATGAAGATCCGCGCCACGCTGAAAGGCGACATCTGCGACATACGCGTGCTGATGGTCCATCCCATGGAAACCGGCCTGCGCAAGGATACGAGCGGCGCCGTGGTGCCGGCGCATTTCATCCAGGAAATGACCGTCAAGCTGAACGGCAAAGTGGCGATCGAAGGCCAGATCAGCCAGGCGGTGTCGCGCAACCCGGTGTTTTCCTTCCGGCTGAAGGGCGCGAAGGCCGGCGACAAGCTCGAAATCGCCTGGCTCGACACCAAGGGCGAGCGCAGCCAGACCGAAACGGCGATCGCCTAGCCGGATGCACCTGCGGGTCATCCTGCCGCTTTGCTTCTTGCTCGCCGCGCCGGGCGCCTTCGCCCAGGACGCGAAGAAGGAAATCGAGAAGTACCAGCGCATGATCGCCGACAGCAGCCCGGCGGAGCTGTACGAACTGCAGGGCGAGGAAGCCTGGAAGAAGCCCCAGGGCCCGCGCAAGGCGTCGCTCGAGCGCTGCGACCTCGGCCTGGGCGCCGGCGTGCTCAAGGGCGCCTACGCGCAGCTGCCGCGCTACTTCAAGGACGCGGACGGCGTCATGGACCTGGAAGCCCGCCTGCTCTACTGCATGACCACGCTGCAGGGCCGCAACCGCGCCGAAGCGGGCGCCGCCGCCTTCGGCACCGCAGACAAGCCCTCCGAGATGGAGACGCTGTCGGCCTACATCGCCGGCCTGTCGCGCGGCGTTAAGCTCGCGCCCGGCACCTCGCACCCCAAGGAAAAAGCGGCATTCACGCTCGGCAAGGCGCTGTTCTTCCATCGCGCCGGCGCCTGGGATTTTTCCTGCGCGAGCTGCCATGGCGAGACCGGCAAGCGCATCCGCATGCAGGAGCTGCCGGTGCTCAGCAAGCCGGAATACGCGCGCCCGGTGGTGGCGACCTGGCCGGCCTACCGCGTCTCGACCAGCGAGATGCGCACGATGCAGTGGCGCATGAACGACTGCTACCGGCAGATGCGCTACCCGGAGCCGGAATTCGCCTCCGAAACGACGATCGCCCTGATCACCTATCTCACCGTGAACGCCCGTGGCGAGCCCTACCGCGGTCCGGGGACCAAGCGATGAGGGCGCTGCCGTTCTTCGCCGCCATCGCCCTGTCGGCGACCGTCTCCGCTCAGGACGTCACTGGAGTCCTGAAGCGCGACTTCCACGCGCGCGGCCAGGCCACCATGGACCGGCTCGACCAGGACGCCCTGCAGCGCGTGTGCACGAAATTCTCCGACCAGCCGCCCGCCGAACTCGCCAGGCTGCTCGAATCCGACCAGATGAAGAGCATCGTTTTCCCCTCGGGCAGCCTGATCGGCGACTGGAAGCGCGGCGAGGCGATCGCGCAGAGCGGGCGCGGCGCCACCTGGATCGACCCGAAGGACTCCCCCGCCGGCGGCAGCTGCTACAACTGCCATCGGCTGTCGCCGCAGGAAGCGTCGTACGGCACCATCGGCCCGAGCCTGCTCGGCTTCGGCAAAGCGCGCGGCAACAGCCCGGAAATCCAGAAATACGCCTACGGTAAGATCTACAACGCCAAGGCCTACAACCTGTGCTCGCAGATGCCGCGGCTGGGCCAGTCCGGCACGCTCACCGAGCAGCAGATCAAGGACCTGGTGGGGCTGCTGCTCGATCCCGAATCTCCGGTCAATAAGTAGGACCAGCGCTCCGGCAACGTTCGTTCATTGTGTAGTCCGCCTCCTGCTCAATGCCCGATGCCCAGCCGCCGTAGCGCGCGGGATATCCTAGCCCGGGCATTCCCGCTGAGAAAAGAAATGAAATAGCGCAGGACTCGGTTTCCCCGGAGCCAGTCGCCAAAGTTTCCCTTGGCGGGGCCAGAGACGGACATCGATTCGAGCTGCAGGCTCGCGCCCGGAGCAACTTGCAACACCGCTCTTAGTACCACCTGATAGACATTGCCGAACCGGTTCCAGGCAAGCGCCTCACGGACACTGGAGGGAAGCTTCCGCCAGCGGTCGGCGAATTCCGTCTGCTCGGGCGCCTTGACTACGAACTCGGCCTCGACGATCTTGAGGCCGGCCTCCTCGAACAGCTTCTGGATGTTTCTCAATCCCCAGAAGCGGACGTGAGTTCTGTCCAGCAATCCCCAGGGTTGATACTCGAAATCCTCGTTCAGGAGGCAGGCGACTACAGCATTGTGGGCCACGTGGGGAAGCGAGACGACCACGTAGCCATCTTCTGCCAGCAGGGAACGCATTTTCTCCAAAGTGGTCCACGGGTCATACAGGTGCTCGAGCACGTCGGCTGCGACAACGACGGCAAACTTCCCCGCGTCGGAGAGCAGATCGGGCCATTCCGCATCGTTCAGGTCGCATTTATGAACAAACTCGCAAAACTCGCCAACGATATCGATGGCCTCCTTGTCCGTCTCCAATGCCGTGACGCGGCAGCCGCTGTCCTTCAGGTGGCGGGTTATCGATCCTGGGCCGGGGCCGAGTTCCAGCACTCGTTTTCCCGTTCCCACCATACGAATGACCTTCGCCGCCGCGGAATCGGGATTGACCTCATATTCGTATTTGTGCCGTTGCATCGTCATGAATACATTTTCCGTCCACGGTCGACGGTCAGAACTTCAACCCAAAAATAGATCGGCGATTTCATGTCGTCAGCGGGGCCGTCCGTTACGGCATCATTATGGCGCGCTCCATCGCCAGAAGATGCGCCGAGCAGACCGCGATTCACGCTTCATACTCGCAGATAATTGTGCCACCATGGGCAGATAGCCTCATTCCTCGGAACCCGACAAGATGTTATCAATTGTGATTCCGGTCTATAACGAGCAGGGGAACGTGTTCCTGCTATATGAGCGCCTCGTGGCTGCGCTGCAAGGCGCGGCGGCCGACTACGAGGTGATCGTCGTCAATGACGGAAGCACGGACTCGACGCTGGACCACCTCAGGGAGGTGGCAATTGGGGATCCGCGCTGCAAGGTGGTGAGCTTTCGGCGCAATTTCGGGCAGACCGCCGCGATGATGGCAGGCATCGACTTTGCGAGCGGGGAAATCATCATCGGAATGGACGGGGATTTGCAAAACGATCCCAACGACATCCCAAGGCTTCTCGCAAAGCTCGCCGAAGGATACGACGTTGTTTCCGGCTGGCGGCAGAACCGCAAGGACGCGCCGATGACGCGCAATCTGCCTTCGAAGGCGGCAAACTTTCTGATCTCCGCAATCTCCGGAGTCCGGCTGCATGACTACGGTTGTACGCTGAAGGCATACAGGAGGGAGGTGCTGAAAGGCGTAAGGCTATATGGCGAAATGCACCGCTTCATCCCCATCTACGCAAGCTGGGAGGGCGGAAAGGTCACCGAAATCCCCGTCAATCACCATCCCCGCACGCATGGACATTCGAAATACGGCCTGGAGCGCGTAGTCAAGGTCGTTCTGGATCTGATTGTGGTGAAATTTCTCGCAAGCTATGCCATGAAGCCGATATATGTATTCGGCAGCTTCGGCTTGGCAAGTATTTTGATCGCGTTCCTCTCCGGCCTCTGGGCGCTGTCGTTGAAGGTGTTCGAAGGCGTGTCTTTCATATCGACGCCGCTTCCTCTGCTGGTCGTCCTGGCGTTCATTACCGGCGTGATGAGCATCCTGATGGGACTCATCGCCGAGATCATCATGCGCACCTATTACGAGTCGCAGGGCAAGAGGGTGTATCTGGTCAAGGAAACGATCAATCTGCCCGGTGGCGCGTAGATGTGCGGGATTGCCGGTTTTGTCGGTACCGGGGACGAACGGCACCTGCAGGCGATGAGCGATGCCCTGGTCCACCGTGGCCCGGACGGAGCGGGAAAATATATCGACCGGCCGAACAGCGTCTTCCTCGCGCACCGGCGCCTGTCCATCCTGGATATCCAAGGCGGCGACCAGCCGATGTGGAACGAGGACGGACAGATCGGCGTCGTCTTCAATGGCGAAATCTACAACCACGTCGAGCTGAGAAAAGCACTGCTATCGAAAGGCCATGTTTTCAGGTCCGATCACTCCGACACCGAGGTGCTGGTGCATGGTTACGAGGAATGGGGCGAAGATCTTCCGGCGCGGCTGAACGGCATGTTTGCGTTCTCGATATACGATCGCCCGCGGCGCAGGCTGTTTTTCAGCCGTGACCGGTTCGGCAAAAAGCCGCTTTACTATTCGCAAGGCAACGGGTTCTTCGGCTTCGCATCGGAATTGACCGCGCTGATCAAGCACCCCCGGGTGGCGCGGGATATCGACGCAAATTCGCTCCGAAAATATTTCGCCTACGGTTTCATTCCCGCCCCGAACGCGCTGTACCGGAACGTAGCCAAGCTGCCGGGCGGACATTGGATGTCCTACGACCTGGCTTCCGGGACGATCACACAGGGCCGGTATTGGCAGTTCAGGGTAGAACCGCCCGATCGCGTCCCGCCGGACCCTGAAGAATCGTGGGGCGAAGAATTGCGAACCCTGTTGTCACAGGCAGTGAAACGCAGGCTGATCAGCGACGTGCCGCTGGGCATCTTCCTGAGCGGCGGCATCGATTCAAGCGCGATTCTGGCGTTTGCCGCCGCGCACGTGCCGCAGCGGCAGAACAAGACCTTTTCCATCGGATTTCACGAGCGATCCTTCGACGAATCGCACTACGCATTGCGCGCAGCGAAATTCTCGGGCAGCGACCATCATCACGACGTGCTGAGCATGGAGAAGGCCAGCGAACTCGTTCCGGAAGTATTGTCCAGACTCGACGAGCCTATGGGCGACAGCTCCATCCTCCCGACCTACCTGTTGTGCCGGTTTGCCAGACAACACGTGACGGTAGCGCTGGGAGGCGACGGCGGCGACGAGTTGTTCGCCGGATATGATCCGTTTAGGGCGCTGCAGCTAGCGCGGTGGTACCAACGCCTGGTTCCCGCCTGGCTGAATGGCGGGCTTCGCTCGCTTGCAGAGTGGCTGCCCGTTTCCAGAACCAACATGAGCCTGGAGTTCAAGATCAAGCGCGGTCTGCGCGGCGTTTCCTATCCCGAATCGGCATGGAACCCGGCCTGGCTCGGGGCCCTTGAGCCGTCGGAATTGCAGGAACTGTTCGATGAGCCGGTGCGCTACGAGGATGTGTTCGAGGAAGCGATCTCCGCTTGGGAAAATTCGAGCGCCGACAACTTGGTCGACCGGACGCTCGAGTTCTACACCCGGTTCTATTTGCAGGACGATATTTTGACCAAGGTGGATCGCGCCTCGATGATGGTTTCGCTGGAAGTGCGCGCGCCGTTTCTCGACAACGACGTGGTGGAATTCGCCCGCAGGATTCCCCACTGGTACAAATACCGCAACGGGCAGACCAAGTACCTGCTGAAAAAAGCGATGGAGCACATGTTGCCGAGGGACATCGTGTACCGCAGGAAAAAAGGCTTCGGGGTGCCGCTGGCGCGCTGGCTGAAGGATTGGCACGAGACGCAGGTTGCGCCCCAAACCCCGCCGCACGATGCGGCGTGGGTCAGCCGGAAATGGCAGGAGCATCGCGCGGACAATGCGGACCATCGCCAGTTCCTGTGGTGCTGGATAGTGCTGCAGAACCATCTGCGTGCGGCAGCGGACTAGCAATGCAACCCTCCGAATCGCAGGCTCACGACGACAGCAAGGGATCGCCCGAGCGATTCGGCTATTCGTGGGACCGCTTCAACGAGCTATCCCCGGAGCAGGAACGCCAGTTCCGGCTCTGGACTCCGCAGCTGTCGCCGGAACGCGACTGGAAGGGCAAGAGCTTCCTCGACGGCGGCTGCGGAGCGGGTCGCAACAGCCATTGGGCGATGTCCTACGGCGCACTATCGTGTGTGGCGATCGATCTGGACGAACGCAGTCTTGCTGCCGCACGCAGGAAGCTGGCGCAGTTTCCGACGGCCGAAGTGCGCAAGTGCAGCATCTATGAGATCCCCTTCAAGGACGCGTTCGACATCGTGTTCAGCATCGGCGTCGTGCATCACCTGGACGATCCGGCGCTGGCGGTGCGCAAACTCGCGGAAGCGGCCAAACCAGGCGGGCGGGTTCTGATCTGGGTATACGGCTACGAAAACCTTGAGGTCTACGTCAACGTCCTCAACCCGATGCGCAAGCTGCTTTTCTCGTGGATGCCGCTCGGCATCGTGCGCTGGCTGGCGTATGTTCCCGCTGGCTTGCTGTGGGTCATGCTGCGGCTGGGAATCACTCCGCTCGCGTACTTGAAGCTGCTCAGGACTTTCTCGTTCGCGCACATCCACCACATCTGCTTCGACCAGATGTTGCCCAAGACCGCCAATTACTGGCGCAAACACGAGGCGATTGCCTTGCTGGAACAGGCCGGATTGCGCGACATCGTGGCCGAATGCGTCAACGAAATATCTTGGTCGGTAATTGGAACGAAGCCGGCAGCGGACCCACGCAGGTAGACCGGCGCCCGGATTTTCAACGAACGCGAATTCAACGCGGCCACAATGCGCAACAACGAGGCGGGTCCCGGGCGAAAGTTTCTGTCGTGGTGCTACCTGCTAGCGGAACGAGGACCGTTTACCCGCTTTCTGTTGTTCGGCGCCTGGAATACCGTGTGGACGTTCGGGCTCTACGCGTTTCTTCTTGTCGCATGTGAGCTGAACTACCTACTCGCCCTCTCGATTACATGGATGATCGGGCTTGCCGTCAGCTACGTCGCGAACTTCCTTTGGGTATTCCGCACCGATTCCCGATTGCGCATTCGCATCAATTTTCGCCGATATCTGATACTTCTCGGGAGCACTTTTGTGATGAATCTCATGCTGCTCTCGCTTTTGACTGACGTGGCGCAAGTGCGCCCCTTACTCGCCCAGTTCATCGTGCTTCCAGCGATCGTCCTGATGAACTTTTGGGGCGGCCGTCTGTGGGCGTTCCGCGCACAAGAATGATGCGGCGACTCGGCGGGCAGGTCGGGGCGAACCGCCACTGCACGGTCAAGACTCGATCGGCACTTCGGTCGCGATGCGATCGGCGTTGGCCATAATCGTCAGCACGATGGTAGTTGCCGGAATCGACGGAAATGTCGAGGCATCGACGAGATGCGTCCTCTTCATGCCGCGAGGACGCCCGAGCAAATCGCTGCCGCCTTCCTTGCCCATCTGAAACGACCCTCCATAGTGGCAACCGGCTCCCGGAAGGCTCGCGGCCATGAAAGGAACCAGAAACAGGGCGCGAAAGCCGACGCCGGAGCGTGCCAGCGCCCAGGCTGCCATTCGCATATGTTGCTTGGTCTGCGGGTTGATCGCGTTCTTGATTTGAAGGACGGGATGTCCCGAGCATTCTGGATCGACAAGCGTCAACTCCAGCTGCGATGAGTGATCCGAATGCAGGCTGCACCATGCGACCATCAGCCGCGAGAGTATCGGGTGCAGCAGAGCGCGCCGGATTTTGGAATCCGAGTCCGGGCCGACTTTGAATCGCTTCAACACCAGGTCATTCACGGCAGAGACCTGAACGTGGATCCAGTGATCCGACAAGGAAGGCAGTTTGGCCTCGATGAACAGGCTGGCAAGCGTGTTCATGCGAGGCCACTGGATGGGGTCCCCGGACAAACGCAGGAACGGAACCACGAATTTTTGACTGTCGTTCAAGCGAATAGCATCTCCATACAGCCCGAGAGAGCGCATCGCGATCCGGGTGCTGTTGATCGCCCCTGCCCCGATGAAAACGCGGTCGAAAGACAGCTTACCTCGTGTGCCATCGACTTGCCGCACAAAAAAAACGTCCACGCGATCTTCAATTTCTCTCACCGATTCGACGATCAACCCTCTCATGTACTGCAACGCTCCGCGGCCAGCCATACTGCTGACTTCCT
>CAZPNH010000002.1:0-16952 GCA_964587635.1 uncultured Bordetella sp. | reverse complement strand
GAGCCCTACATCCAGCATCGGAAATCCTGTGGTCATGGTTGTTCTCCTAGTGGCCGAAGTTTCCTCCGATGGCGCGTGGCGGGTAGTAAGCAATTGAAACAACATGTATCCGCCGAAAAGCGTCTGCTTTCAGCGACAGAATTTTGATAACTAGTGCTCTGGCGATTCGCGGTCCGGGTGGGTAGGATTTGCAGGACACGCCGCACGCCATACGGGGGTAGCGCGCGCGGCTCGAGGAGGTGTCATGGACACACGCGAGAACCCGTTTTTCCCCCGCACGCCCGTGGCGCTGGGCGTCCTGACCGTGATCGTCTACGTGGCCGGCTTTGCGATGGTTGCCGCCTGGTTCGTCCTGCTGGTGCTGGACCAGGGGCGTCCCGCCGCCGCGCCGCGTCCCGTTTCCTCCTATTGCGGCGTCTGCGGCGTGGTCGAAGCGGTGCGCGAAGTGGCGCCGGCGCCGGGCCTGCAGCTGCACGGCACGCGCGATGAGGGCGCCGTGCTGCTGGTCGCGGCGCTCGGCGGCGCGCCGATGGCGGGCACGCGGCCCGCGCATATCTACGAGACCTCGGTCGTCCACGACGACGGCTCGGTGCGCGTGCTGCGCGACACCGTCGCGCCGCATTGGAAGCGCGGCGACCGGGTGAGGGTGGTCAAGGGCCAGGTCGAACCGATGCCCGGCGAGGTGGCGGCGCGCTAGACTGCAGGAATGCGTGTTGCGTTGGCGGGACTCGCGGCGCTGGCCGTGGCGATGGGCATCGGCCGCTTCGCCTTCACCCCCATCCTGCCGATGATGCAGCAGGACCTCGGCCTTTCCGTCGCCGCGGGCGGCTGGCTCGCCTCGGCCAACTACGCGGGCTACCTCGCAGGCGCCTTGTGGGCGGGCGCGATGCGCGTGGACGGCGCGCGCGCGATCCGCGCCGGACTCGTGGCGATCAGCCTGGTGACGCTCGCCATGGGCCTCACCGCCGATTTCGCGGCCTGGGCGCTGCTGCGCCTGGTCGCGGGCCTCGCGAGCGCGTGGGTGTTGATCCATACCTCGTCCTGGTGCCTCGAGCGCCTCGCGCCGCTCGGGCGCCCGCTGCTCAGCGGCGTGCTGTTTGCCGGCGTCGGCAAGGGCCTGGTGCTGGCCGGCCTGGTGTGCGTGCTGCTGATGGCGATGCACGCGAGCTCGGCGGCGGCCTGGCTGGTGCTGGGCGGGCTCGCGGCGGCGATCACGGCCCTGGTGTGGCGCGTATTCCAGCCGTCACATGACAAGGCGGGCACGTCCAGCGTGGCGGATCGCTGGACCTGGGCGCAGGCGCGCCTGGTGCTCGCCTACGGCGGCTACGGCTTCGGCTACATCATTCCGGCGACTTTCCTGCCCGTGATGGCGCGCCAGGTGGTGGCGGATCCCGCGGTGTTCGGCTGGGCCTGGCCCGTGTTCGGCGCGGCGGCCGTCGCCTCGACGCTGGCGGTGTCGCTGCTGTCGGAGCGCTACGGCAGCCGCGCGGCCTGGATCGGCAGCCAGCTGACGATGGCGGTGGGCGTGGCCGCGCCCGTGTTCTGGCCGGGCATCGGCGGCATCGTGCTCTCCGCGCTCTGCGTCGGCGGCACCTTCGTGGTGATCACCATGGTCGGCATCCAGGAAGCGCGCATCGTCGCGGGCCGGCGCGCGCCGCGCCTGATCGCGGCGATGACCGCCGCGTTCGCCGCCGGGCAGATCGTGGGACCGCTGTCGGTCAGCGCCATCGTCGGCGCCGGCGGCGGATTCTCCGCGGCGCTGCTGATCGCCTGCTTCGTGCTGGTCGCGAGCGCGGGCGCGCTGCGTAAAGAAGAGGAACGGGCCGGCTAGCCCTTGCCGCCGATCGCGCCGAAGTCGATTTCGATTTTGCTCACGTCGACGCTCGCCTTGGCCTTCGCCTCGCGGCGCTCGCGCGCGGCGGTGTTGAAGTCGAAGTTGCCGGCGGTGAAGGCCTCGGCCAGGCGGAAGCTCAACTCGACCAGCTTCTTGTGCTCGGGCTTTTCGCCGGCCTGCGAATGCACCTGCGCGGAAAGCTGGATGAAGATCTGCCTGGCCAGCTCCTCGATCGGATCGTGCACGGGAGCCGCGCCGGGTTTGGGAGCCGCAGGTGCGGGTGCTTCGCCGTGTTCGCTCATGGTTTTGTGATCCTATATGAGATCGCGCCCGCGTCATAGGCTCTGCAATAGGCCGCCCATTGCTCGAGCGCGCGTTCGCTGCACTGCGCCGCCAGCGCCGGAAAGGCCTTTTGCCACGCCGGACCGGCGACGTAGCGCTGCAGGTCTTCCACCGCGCAAGCGCCATGGCGGCTGCAGCTGCGCAGCTGCGCCCAGGCGGTGACCGCCGCCATGCTCGAGACCGCGAGCTCCAGCCGGCCGATGTGGCCGTTCCAGAGGTCCAGGTCGAGCCGGTCCGCGACCGGCTGCAATTCCTTGAGGACATAGGACTTTGCGCCCATGGCGACGGCGTGCAGCAGCGCGGGCGAGATCGCCTGGCTGATGCGCTGGATGGCCGCGACGCGCTGCGCCTCGCTATCCCAGCGCGGCTGACGCAGTTTCGCCGCCGGCGGCAGTACCGAAGGGACGGCGAGTTTCAGGTCGAGCAGATAGTTGCCGTGCGGCGAGCCCTTGCCCTCGACCAGCAGCACGTAGCGCTCCAGCCCCAGGCTGCCGTTGCCGGCGACGCGGTGCGCGGCATCGAGCATGCGGTAGAAGCGGGCTTCGCCGCGCGCGGCGCCGAAGCCCTCGATGAACGTCTTCAGCCGGCCGCGCTCCCCTTTCGCCAGCGGCAGCGCGCGCTCGTCAAGCCGCAGGCGGCGCCTGTCTCCACTGCGCTCGGTGCGCGCCTTGAGCAGTGCGCGGCGCTTGCGCTTCATCAGGCCGCGCAGCAGGTCGCGCACCATGCCGTCGGCGGTCGAGCGCTCGAGCCAGCGCGGCTTGCCGTCGAGGATCCACTCGCGGTAGCCGTCGACGAACACGCGGCAGAGCCCGGCCGCCTGCCGCGCCGACAACCGCAGGTGCTCGGCCGCGACATGGATGCTGGTGACGAAACGCAGCAGTTCGAGCGTGAACGGCGCCAGCGCCGCCTCGTCGAAGTCGTTCAGGTCGAAATAGGCGAGGCGGTTGTCGCCCTTGTAGGTGCCGAAGTTCTCCAGGTGCAGGTCGCCGCAGACCAGTACCGCCGGGGCGCCGGCGGGTACCGTGCCGCGCGGCAGGCCGGCGTAGAACAGGTGGCAGGTGCCGCGGTAGAAGCCGTAGGGGTCGGCGCGCAGGAGCTCGAACTTGCGCCGCAGGCGCTCGGGATCGCGGCCGCGGTTATAGTCGAGGATGGATTGCGCAACGCCGTGAGCGGTCGCCACTATTCGGGGGAGGGACTATGAGCGTGTCGGGTGGATTGGATTCGGTTCACGTCATCGGCCTGGTTGCCGCGCTGGTGCTTGGATCCATCATCGGCCTGGAGCGGCAGTTTCGCAAACATCCGGCGGGCCTGCATACCGCGGCGCTGGTGTCGCTGGGATCGGCCGCCTTCGTCATATCGGGCGTGCTGGTGGGCGACGCCTCGGGGCCGGCGCGCGTTGCAGGGCAGGTGGTGACCGGCGTCGGCTTCCTCTGCGCCGGCGTGATCATGCACAAGGGCATCACGGTGCGCGGCATCAACACCGCGGCGACCATCTGGTGTGCCTCCGCGGTGGGCGTGCTCGCGGGGCTGGGCTACATTGCCTGGTCCGCGCTGGTGGCGCTGCTGGTCGTGATTGCCAATGTGGTGCTGCACGTCTGCGAGCACATCCTGTTCGGCTCAAAACAGGACCCCGGCGCGCGCTGACGCGTCATCGGCGCCGGCGTCGGCATCGCCGAGCAGTCCGTGCGCGCCCACGCCGAGCAGGCGCACCGGGCGGCGCGCGGCGTCGGTCCGGTCGAGCAGCGCCGCGGCGCGCGCGGCGAAATCGCCCGGGTCGCGCGTCGGCGCGCTTCCCGTGTGGTTGCGCGTCACCGTGGTGAAGTCCGCGTAGCGCAGCTTGAGGGTGACGGTGCGCGCGCGCAGGTTTTTCTTTTCGAGCGAGGCGGCGACGCGCTGCGCGAGGCGCGCCACTTCCGCGCGCATTTCGGCCAGGCTTTCGAGATCCTCGGGGTAGGTGGTTTCGGCCGAGATGGATTTCCAGGGCCGGTCGGGCTTCACTTCGCGCGGATCGTCGCCGTGCGACAGGCGCTTCAGCCAGGAAGCCAGGCTGCCGACCGTTTTTTGCAGCGATATTTCATCGAAATCGCGCACGTCCACCAGCCGCTGGATGCCCACGGCGCGCAGTTTCTTCGCGGTGACCGGGCCCACGCCCCACAGCGCCTCCACCGGGAGCTGCTGCAGGAACTGTTCGACGCGCTCGGGCGGGATCACGGTGAGGCCGTCGGGTTTCTGCCAGCCCGAGGCGATTTTGGCGAGGAATTTGTTCGGCGCGACGCCTGCGGACGCGGTGAGGCCGAGCTCTTCGCGGATCTGCGCCTTCAGCCGCTTCGCGACGGTGGTGGCGAGCGGCTCGCCCCAGAGGTTCTCGGTGACGTCGAGGTAGGCCTCGTCCAGCGACAGCGGCTCCACCAGCGGCGTGCAGGAACGCAGGATCGCCATCACGCGCTGCGAGGCGGCGCGGTAGCGCGCGAAATCCGGCCGCACGATGAGCAGGTCGGGGCAGAGGCGCACCGCGCGCGACATCGGCATCGCCGAGCGCACGCCGAACTTGCGCGCCTCGTAGCTGGAGGCCGCCACCACGCCGCGCGATTGCGGCGAGCCGCCCACCGCCACCGGCTTGCCGCGCAGCGCCGGGTCGTCGCGCTGCTCGACCGACGCATAGAAGGCATCCATGTCGAGGTGGATAATGCGGCGCAGGACGTCGGGCATGGGAAAGTGTAGCGTCCCGCAAAGTCTGCGGCGGAGGAAAGGCAATGGCGGTTCGTATCTACGTGGGAGTCGCGGTGCTGGCGACGCTGGCCTTCCTGCTGTACGCGGCCGGCCGCGCGGGCTATATCGGCCTGCCGTCGCGGCCGGTGCTGCATGCCAGCCTGAAACCGCCGCCGGCCGCGCCCGCGCCGGCGCCCGCGAGGGCGCCGCAGAACCTGCCGCCCGCCTGGCTCGCGGCGCACGACGAGGCGCGCAAGCTGGGCCTGTCCTACCGCGACCAGAACCGGCCGCGCGAGGCGGCGCAGTATTTCGCGCTCGCCGTCGACACCGCGCGCGCCGCGCCGCCGCCCGAAACCGTGGAACAGCGCCTGGCGCTGCGCGCCGACCTGTTCGACCTGGGCGTCGCGCTCGCGCAGCTCGGCCTGCGCGGCACCGCGCTGCAGGCCTTCGGCGAATCGCGCGAGTACTACCTCAAGACCGATCCCAATCACCCGGCGCTCAAGGAGATCGACGGGAAAATTAACCGGTTACAAGTCATACAGTCTGGTAACAAATGAACGCGAACGGCGTGCTGCGGGGCGAGCTCCAACATGCATGAAAAACTCGAACCCCGTGTGGAAAACCCTGGCGATCGCGCTGCTGGCGGGCGCGAGCCTTTCGGGATGCGTCGCGGTCCCCGCTTACGGGCCGTCGCCGTACGGCTACGGTCCGCCGGTCTACGGCCCGCCGCCGGTGGTGGTTGCGCCGGTGATCGGCTTCGGCTGGGGCTACGGCGGACGCGGCTACTACGGCGGCCGCGGCCGCTGGTAACGCGGCAGCTAACCGAACGGAAAGCCGCGGCGGCGGTACTGGATCATCAGCCAGCCGCCGAGCATGCCGCCCAGGTGCGCGAAGTGCGCGACGCCCATTTCGGTGCCGGTGACGCCCAGCAGCAGTTCGATCGCGCCGTAGGCCGCGACGAACACGCGCGCCGGCATCGGGATCGGCGGAAACAGCAGCAGGATGCGCCGCTGCGGAAAATACCAGCCGAAGGCGAGCAGCAAACCGAAAATCGCGCCCGAAGCGCCCACCATCGGCGCGGGCGGCGCGCCCATCCATGCGGTCACCGCGAGGTGCGTGGCCGCGGCGGTGATCAGGCAGGCGAAGTAGTACTGCAGGTAGAAGCGCGCGCCGAACAGCCGTTCGACGTCCGAGCCGAACATGTACAGCGCGAACATGTTGAAGGCGATGTGCGTCAGGCCGTCGTGCATGAAGCCGTAGCTGATCATCTGCCAGGGCTGGAACGCCGGCAGGTCGAGCGTGCCCGGCGGCCAGAGCGCGAACCAGACGAACAGGTCCGGCCCGGCCGTGTTCTGCAGCAGGAACACGGCGACGTTGGCGATCAGCAGCGCTTGGGTGACGGGCGGCATGGGGGCTCGGGCGGATTGTGGCAGAAGTGCCGTTCAGGACAACTTTTTGCAATGGCCCCGGCGGAAATCGGTAGCTTGGGGCCATGGGATGCTGCATCCAGTACGCGGTACGCGACGGAACGCTGCAGGCGGTCGTGTCGGGCAGGGCCTTGTCCGGCGGCACCGCTTCGTGGATCGCGCGCGACATCGCCCTGCAGGCGGGCCGCCAGAGGTCCAAGCGCCTGCTGATCGACGTGCGCGGCCTCGGCGACCGGCTCGGTTCGCTGGGCGCGCTGTCGATGGCGGACGGCGATCCGCGCTGGATCGGCGGCTACCGCGTCGCCATGGTGGACGCGATGGAGAACGACAGCTATTACGCGCTGCACGAAATGGCCGCCGCGGCGCGCGGCTACGTCCTCAAGTGCTTCTCCAGCGCCGCCGAAGCGGCGCGCTGGCTGCGCAGCGCTTCCCGCCACGACCGTCCGTAGTTGTCTTCAGCGCCCGGCGAGGTACTTGCGCCAGGGCTTCCAGTAGTAATTCTTCCAGCCCTTGTTGACGCCGTTGTAGTCGTGGTCCGGCACGTTCACGTGCACGAGATCGATGCGGCCGTGCCTGCCTTTCGGCGTGAAGCGCAGGATCAGCGTCGAGTCCGCGTCGCTTTTGCGGAACGGCGTCGAGCGCCAGGCTTGCACGATCAGCCTTCCCGGTATTGTCTGCAGCATGTGTCCTGTCAGCGCGCCGCCGAAGGCGCGGAATCTCGAACCGCGCCGGGAGCTGACAACAACCTTGCTGCCGGTGATGGCGCCGTGCGCCCGGGGGTTGAGGTACATGGCGTAAAGGTCCTTCGCGCGGGCGGGCAGCGTAACGGATTGCGTGACAGTCCTGGGCATGAGCTTCTCCTGTGGAATGCGGTATTCTTTACCTTCCCACGTAAGGATAAGGAATCACCGACATGGCACGCAATCAATGGCTGCGCAGCTGCGCAGCCGCCATCACGTTCAGCATGTTCGTTCCCGCCGCCGTCTACGCCGGCGCGCCGCAGGTCAAGACCCAGGCGCCGGGCTACTACCGCATGATGCTCGGCGATTTCGAAATCACCGCGCTGTCCGACGGCACGGTCGGGCTGCCGGTGAGCAAGCTGCTCACCAACACCACGCCCGCCAGGGTTCAGAAGGCGCTGGCGCGCGCGTTCGTGAAGGAGCCGCTCGAGACTTCCGTCAACGGCTACCTCGTCAACACGGGCTCGAAGCTCGTGCTTATCGACACCGGCGCGGCCGGCCTGTTCGGTCCCACGCTCGGCAATCTGCTGGCGAACCTCAAGGCCGCCGGCTACCAGCCCGAGCAGGTGGACGAGATCTACATCACGCACATGCATCCGGACCACGTCGGCGGGCTCATGGCCGGCGACAAGCTCGCGTTCCCGAACGCGACGGTGCGCGCGGACAAGCATGACGCCGATTTCTGGCTCAGCCAGGCCAACCTGGACGCGGCGCCGAAAGACGCCAAGGGCTTCTTCCAGGGCGCGATGGCTTCGCTCAACCCCTACGTCGCTGCCGGGAAATTCAAGCCTTTCGACGGCGATACCGAGCTCGTTCCCGGCATCAAGGCGATGGCGAGCCGCGGCCACACCGCCGGCCACAGCACCTATGCCGTCGAGAGCAAAGGCGAGAAGCTCGTGCTGTGGGGCGATTTGATGCACGTGGCGGCGGTGCAATTCGCCGATCCGTCCGTGACCATCCAGTTCGACACCGATTCCAAGGCGGCGGCGAGGCAGCGCAAGAAGGCCTACGCCGACGCGGCGAAGAACGGCTACTGGGTGGCGGCGGCGCATCTCGCGTTCCCGGGCATCGGCCACCTGCGCGCCGAGGGCAAGGGCTACGCCTTCGTGCCGGCGAACTATTCGTCGGGGCGCTGAGGCTGACCTGGCGTTTCGCCCGCGCGGCGCTGCTGGCGCTCGGCGCGTATGCGTACTGGTCGGCGGCGTCGGCCGGCGATTGCGCGTCCATGCTGCGCGCCCAGAACGAGGACGCGAACCACCGGCAAAGCCACCACTTCCTGCTCGAAAACGACGCCTTCGACGAGAAGCTCGGCCTGCATGCCTCCGACCGGTGGTACACGAACGGCATCAAGGTCATCGACACCGAAGCGCCGAAGAACGCGCCGGCGGGCCTGCACTGCTGGCTGCCGGATCTGCTCGACTGGTTCGGCGCCGGGGACAAGTACCGGTATGAATTCGGCTGGGCGCTCGCGCAGCAGATGTTCACGCCCCAGCAGATCCAGGTATCGGCAAGCCAGCCGAACGACCGGTTCTGGGGCGGGTGGCTGTATGTGGGCGCCATCGTGCAGCGCCACATCGTGGACGACAACCGCAGCGTCACGCGATCCGAGATTCTCGAAGTCGATTACGGCGTGGTGGGGCCGATGTCGCTCGCCGAACTGTTCCAGAAGGGCATACACGGGCTCATCGGCGCCCAGCAACCGCAAGGATGGAGCAATCAGCTGCGCAACGAACCGGGCATGCAGGTCACCTACCTGGATTCGCAGCGCGTGGGCGGGGTGCACACGTTTGATGGAGGCCTGCAGACCGACCTCACCATGCATCGCGGATTCAATGTGGGGACATTGTTCGACTACGGCAACGCGGGTCTGACGTGGCGATGGGGCAAGGGCCTGGAGCAGGGGCCCATCGGCACGATCGAGAGCCCGACGCTCGGAGACCTGGGGCGGACCAGCCAGCGCTGGTATTTTCTCGCCCGCATCGATGCCAAGCTGGTGGCGCACAACACGTTCATCGACGGCAGCATCCTGAGGAACGCGCCCTACGATTCCTCCGTGCATTCGAAACCCGGCGTGCTGCAGGGGTCGATCGGCGGCGTCTACGAATTCGCCACCGGCCCGGCGCGGGAGTGGCGCGTCAGCTTTCTGCTGCATCGCCGGACGCCGGAGTTCAACGTGCCGGCGGGTCCCGCGGCGCCGACGCAGACCTACGGGACGCTCGCCATCGAAAGGGGATTCTGATGACTTCAATATTCCGCGCAACCCTCTGCCGTTTGCTGATGCTGAGCCTTGCCGGCCTGCCGTTGCAGCTGCGCGCGGGGATGATCGGCACCGGCGAGGTTGCCGCCGGCGCGCAGGCGGCGGCTCGCGGCGCCATCACCCGCTTCGCCGTGCGCTCCGATGTCGCGCAGCGGCTGCAGGCGCTCGGCATTCCGCCGGAAGCCGCGCGCGATCGCGTGAACGCGCTCGACGACCGCGAGGCCGCGCTCCTCGCGGCGCGGCTCGACAGCCTGCCCGCCGGCGCGGGCGGCGAGGCCGCGGTGGTCCTGCTGCTCATGGCCCTGCTGTTCTGGTGGTTCTTCAGCACCCCGGACAGGAATTTGCCCAGGGGATGATCGGGGCCGTGAAAAAGCTGATCGCGCTGTTGCTGCTCGCGGCCGCCGCTCCGGCGTTCGCGCAGGCGTGGCCGGCCAAGCCGGTGCGCGTGATCATTCCCTATCCGCCGGGCGGCGGCGCGGAAGCGGCGGCGCGCTTCCTCGCCAACGACTACACGCAGGCTTTCGGCCAGCCGTTCGTCATCGACAACCGGCCGGGCGGCAACACGGTGATCGGCGCCGAAGCCGCCGCGAAGTCCGCGCCGGACGGTTACACGCTGTTCGTCACCGGCGGCTCGACCATGTCGGTGCAGCCGCTCGTCTTCGCGGGCAAGCTGCCCTTCGACCCGCTGGGCGATTTCGCTCCGGTTACGATGGTTTCGCACTTTCCGTTCTTCGTCGTGATACCGGCCACGGTGCCGGCGGGTACGCTGGCCGAACTGATCGCCTACGTGAAGGCGCGGCCGGGACAGCTCTCCTACGCGTCGAACGGCAGCGGCACGATGGCGCACCTCGGCATGGAGATGCTCAAGCAGGCGACCGGCATGGACCTGCTGCACGTGCCCTACAAGGGCTTCGCGCCGGCGATGCCCGACCTGCTCTCGGGGCGCATCACCGTGATGATGGCCGACCTCGCGCCGGTCGGCTCGCAGGTGAAAGCCGGCGCGCTGAAGGTGCTCGCCGCGACCTCGCTGCAGCGCTCGGGCTTCCTGCCCGAGGTGCCCACCGTCGCCGAGCTCGGCAACCCGGGCTATGAAATCGACGTCTGGTTCGGCCTGTTCGCGCCGGCGAAAACGCCGCCCGACATCATTGCGCGGCTGAACGCCGAAGCGCGCAGGTATCTCGGATCAGCGGAAGCGAAGGAGGCCTACGGCAAGGTGGGGCACGAAGCCCTGTATTCGACGCCGGAAGCCGTGCGCGCGCGCGTCGTCGCCGAGCAGAAGACCTTCGCAAAAGCGGTAAAAGACGCGGGTGTAAAGCCGGAGTAATCCGGCTCCTGCACGTCAAGCCGCAATGAGAGACTCGATCCGCTGGGCCAGTTCTTCCGGCGGCGCCTGCTTGGAGATGGCGGCGCGGCCGCCGATCTGGTGGCCGAGGTTCTTCATGTCGGCGGGCGTGACGAGGGCGGTGATGAACAGCACCGGGATGTCGCGCACCTCCGCGTCGCCGTAGAGCTCCTTCGACACGTCGCCGCCGTCCATGCCCGGCATGTCCATGTCGCAGAGGATCAGGCTCGGGCGCTCCTTGCGCGCGATGCGGATCACGCTCTCGGGCGCGTTGGTCGAAACGATGTCGTAGCGCTTGCCCAGTTTCGCCTGCAGGTACTCGACGATGGCGTCGTCGTCGTCCACCACCAGCAGCTTGTGCTTTTCGATCATCACCGTTCCTCCGCGCGTTTCTTCTCTTCGAAGCCGACCGTCACGCCGTCCAGGTGCCGGCGCAGCGCCGCCACCTCGTCCGCCAGTCCCGCGAGCGCGTTTTCCCGCGCGCGCCGTTCGATCATCTTGCCCTGTCCGGCCGCCCAGTGGAAGCCGTACAGCGCCAGGCTGCCGGCCAGTTTGTGCGCCAGCGCGCGTACGGGCTCGGCCGCCCCGGCGGCCACTGCCCGCGCCAGCTCGGCCGCCATCTCGCGGCGCGACTCGAGGAAGCCGGGCAGGGCCTCCTTCAGGTCCGGGTCGACCAGGATCACGTCGCGCGCCGCCGCGCAGTCGGCCAGCGCGCGCCGCAGCTCTTCGGGCGACACCGGTTTCTCCACGTAGCGGTCGAAGCCGGCCGCCAGGCTGCGCGCGCGGATGTCGGCGCCGTCGTGCGAGGACATGGCGATCATGGCGCAGCGCGCGCGGCCTTCGCGCCGCTCCCATTCGCGGATGCGCGTCGCCGCCTCCAGTCCGCCCATCACCGGCATGTCGATGTCCATAATGATCACCTCCGGCAGCTCGGCCATGGTCCGCTCGAGCGCCTCGCGCCCGTTGGCCGCCTGCGCGAGGCGCGGCGTGCCGGGCAGGAAGCGCCCGATGAACACGCGCGTGTACTCGTCGTCGTCCACCACCAGCACCGACAGCGGGCGGGGCGGCGCGGCCTCGTGCTGCCCGGCGGTTGTCTGGCCGGCGCTCACGCTCTCGCTGTGCGATTCCGGCGCCGCGGCGGCGGCGAGCCGTACGCTGAGCAGGGTGCCCGCGGATGCGCCGGTCTGCATCTCGATGTCGCCCCGCTGGGTGCGCGCCATCAGGCGCGCGGAGTAGGTGCCCAGGCCCGTGCCGCCCTGCTTGCCCGCGGTCGAGTACTTGTCGAAAAAGCGCGCGCGCACCGCTTCGGGCACGGCGCCGGCGTTGTGCACGCCGACGCGCACCTCGTTGCCCGCCGCGGCGACGGTCAGCGTCACCGTCCCGCCCTCGGGCGAAGCCTCGATGGCGTTCTTCACCAGGTTGGCGAACATCGAATAGCACAGCAGCTCTTCGCCGAGGGCGTAGAGCTGCGGGCCTTCGATGCGCAGCGCGATGCGCCTGGGCCGCGCGTGCCCGTCGACGTCGCGCGCCACCTTGCGCAGCACCTCGCGCAGGTCCACCGCCTTCGGCGTGAGGGGGTAGGTGCCCTGTTCCATGCGGAACATGTCGAGCGACAGGTTGACCATGTTGAGCAGCCGGTAGCCCGCCTGCTCGACGAAGCCCAGCAGCTCGCCGTCCTCGGACGACAGGCGCCCGCTGTCGCGCAGCAGGCGCGGGATGCCGATGATGCTGCCGAGCGGTGTTTTCAGGTCGTGGCGGCTGATGCGGTCCACTTCCTCGCGCAGCCGCACGCTTTCCTCCAGCGCGAGGTTCATCTCGCGCAGGTGCGTGATGTCGATGTAGGAGGTGAGGAAGCGCTCGGTGCGGCCGTCGGCGCCGATCTGCGCGACGCCCTCGCCGCGCACCCAGAGGTAGCTGCCGTCAGCCTTGCGAAGCCGGTATTCGAGCGGGCCGTGCAGGCGCTCGCCGGTCGAGGCGCTCTTGCGCAGCATGTCACGGAAGGCGTCGCGCTGCTTCTCGCGGTCGTCGGGATGCATCATGTCGAACAGCGACGGCCAGAGCGAGGTGTCGGCGTCCGGCGGGTAGCCGAGCATCTCCTTGAAGCGCTCCGAATAGACGCGCGTGTCGGCGACCGCGTCCCAGTCCTGGAAGCCGGCCTTGGTCGCGCGCAGCAGCAGCTGCAGCCGGTCGCGCTGGCGCGCCAGCGCCTCGCGCTGCTCGCGCTGCGCGGTGACGTCGGTCACCGCCGCGATCCAGCGCGCGACGAAGCCCCGCTCGTCGCGCACCGCGAGGCCGGCGACCTCCACCCAGACGTAGCTGCCGTCGGCGCGCAGCAGGCGGTATTCCTCGGGCGAGTAGTAGTTGCCGCGCCCCTCGTCGCTCTTGCCCGTGACGAAGGCGCGCCAGCGCGCCGTTACGCGCTCGCGGTCCTCGGGATGGATGAGGACCTTGAAGTAGTCCGGCCAGCCCGCGGTGTCGGCCTCCGCCGCGTGGCCGAGGATTTGCTTGAAGCGCGGCGAATAGAAGGTGGCGTGCGTGCGCCCGTCCCAGTCGACGATGCCCACCTGCTCGGCGCGCACCACCAGATCGAGGCGCCGCCGCTCGGACTCCAGGTCGCGCTCCATGGCCGCGCGCTCGGTGGTGTCGATGCTGGCCACCAGCACGCCGATCACGCGGCCGCGCGGGTCGGCCATCACGCTGCGCGTCTGCGTGTACATGCGGCCGCGGTATTCGAAGTCGTTCTGCTGCAGCATCGCGCCGGGGCCGCGCTCCAGCACCTTGCGGTCGAGCGCCAGCACCGCGTCGGCCATACGCTCGCCGGCGCGCTCGCGTACCGACTTGCCGACCACCTCGCCGCGCCCGGCGCCGAAGTATTCCTCCCACTTGCGGTTCACGATCAGGTAGCGGCCGGCGGTGTCGCGCAGCGTCAGCGCGAGCGGCACCGAGTCGAGCAGGTCGTTGGTGAACTTGATGCGGTCGGCGAGCTCCAGCTCCTGCTGCTTGCGCTCTGAGATATCGAGGAAGGAGCAGATGTGGCGCAGCGTGCGGCCGTCGGCGCCGGTGATGGAGATCGCCTCGCCGTGGATCCACACGTAGGTGCCGTCGGCCTTGCGCACGCGGAAATCCGGCGAGTCCCGCCAGCGCCGCACGCCGCCCTTGACGCTCAGGTCGCGCATGTTCTTCGCGAACGAGGCCTGGATGCGCTCGCGGTCCTCGGGGTGGATGAACTCGATGAAGGCCGGCCAGAGGGTGGTGTCGGCGTCGCGCGGGTGCCCCAGCATCTCCTTGAGGCGCCCGGAGTAGGTGGTGCTCTGCGCCGCGACGTCGGCGTCGAAGATGCCCGCCTTGGTCGCGTTCACCAGCAGGTCCACCTGCTGCCGCTGCTCGACCGAGCGCAATTCCTCGCTCTTGAGCGCGCGCGCGACGCGGCGCGCCAGCAGCACGGCGGGCGCGAGCACGAAGACGAGCAGGCCGTAGGGCGTCGTTTTGCCCGCGATCTGGTACGCGGCCTGGGCCGTGTCCCAGGCGATGGTGGCGCTCAGCACCGCGAGTCCGGCGAGCATCAGCAGCGCGCCGCGCTGGCCCCGGTGCGCCGCGCGCAGCAGCACGGCAGCCGCCAGCAGCGCGGTCGCGGCGGCGCCGTAGATCAGGGCGGGGCCGGCGTAGGAGAACACGCGCGCGGGCGTGAGCGCGACCAGCAGCGCCATGGCGCCTCCCACGGCGAGAATGACGCGCAGGGCGGGCCGCGGGAACGCCGACGGGTAGAGCGCGCGCAGGAACGCCGGGAACGCCAGCAGGCCCGCGATCAGGGAGAGGAAGGCCAGTTTCCAGTAGGCGTCCCAGCCGAACGGCGCCACCAGCGGCTGCAGGATGCGCTCGCCCGAGAGGCCGATGAACAGCGCCGAACTCAGGCCGTAGAGGCCCAGGTAGAGCGGCGCCTTGTCCTCGCGCCGCCAGAAGAAGAACAGGATCGGCATCAGGCTGAGCAGCGTCAGGCCGCCCGATGCGAACAGGTCGCGCGCGATGCCGCGCTCGCGCCGCTCCAGCACCTGGCGTTCGCCGCCCAGCTCGATGCTGCGCAGCAGGCCGCCGTTGCGCATGTCGAAGTTGGACACGTGCGCCACGATCTCCAGCGGGCAGGCGGCGTCCTCCAGCGGCGTGATCTGCTGCACGAACGCCGGCCGCGCGATTTCCGGCGATCCGCCCGGACTGCCCTGCACGGCGGTGACGCGGCCGTTCACGTACAGGCGCACCGCGCTGTTCTGCACCGGCAGCACCAGCGCCAGCCTGCCGCGGCTGCGGCAATCGACCTTGAGGCGGTAAGTGGCGTGGCCGAAGGGTCCGGCGCTTTTGCCGGGCAGCGCGGCGTCGTTCCAGGGCGAGGGCACCGCGATCGCGGCGCGCGGCGCGCCGGCGGCGTCCAGCGCAGTGGCGTCCTCGAACCGCCCCCAGAGGATGTCCCATTCGCCGGCGAGGTTGACGATGCCGTCGCGCGCGAAGTCCCAGTCGCTCAGATCGATGACGCCCGCGTGCGCCTGCGGCGCGGCGCGCTGGGCGGCGGCGGGCGAGGCCAGCAGCGCGGCCGCGAGCAGGCCGCCGAGCAGCTTCGCAAAAACGATGGACGGAAACCCTTGCAAGCTTTTACCCTTGGATAAAGCATACGCGAGATAAATTCAAAAGAATGAAAGACTTGTTCAGAATCCTGGCGCTCGCCGCCGCATTGTGGGCGTCCATGGCGCAGGCCCAGGCCCCCGCGCGCAGCCTGGAGCGGGTCACGCTGCAGCTCAAGTGGAAGCACCAGTTCCAGTTCGCCGGCTACTACGCCGCCATCGCGCGCGGCTACTACCGCGACGCCGGTTTCGAGGTGCGCCTCGCCGAATCCACCGGCGAGGACACCATCACCACGGTGCTGCGGGGCGGCGCCGCCTATGGCGTGGCCAATTCCGAGATCGCGCTGCGGCGCGCGCTGGGCGAACCGGTGGTGGCGCTGGCGACCATCCTGCAGCACTCGGCGCTCGCGCTGGCGGTGCGCGGCGGCGCCAACCTCACGGTGCACGACCTCGCCGGCAAAAGCATCATGGTCACGCCGCACGACATCGAGCTGTTCGCCTACCTGCAGCGCGAAGGGCTGCCGCCCGGGCGCGTGAAGCACGTGCCGCCCAGCTTCGACATCGAGGACCTGATCCGGGGGAAGGTGGACGGCTTCTCCATCTACACCACCGACCAGGTGTTCGACCTGCGCCAGCGCGGCTTCGTGCACACCATCATCTCGCCGCGCGCCGGCGGCATCGATTTCTACGGCGACACGCTGTTCACCACCGAGGAGCGCGCGCGGCGCGAGCCCGCGCGCGTGGCCGCGTTCCGCGACGCCAGCCTGCGCGGCTGGCAGTACGCGATGGACCACCCGGAGGAAATCGCCGACCTGATCCTGGCCGAGTACAGCAAGCGCAATTCGCGCGAGCACCTGCTGTTCGAAGCGGCCGAAATGCGCCGCCTGATGCAGCCCGAGCTGATCGAAATCGGCCACATGAACCCGGGCCGCTGGCAGCACATCGCCGATACCTATGCGGACCTCGGCATGCTGCCGCGCGACTATTCGCTCGAGGGCTTCATTTTCGAGAGCAATCCGAAGGCCGATCTCGCGCGCGCCTACGGCTGGCTGGTGGCGGCCGTCGCCGCCGCGCTGCTGATCGCGCTGCTGGCGGTCTGGCAGGCGCGCCGCAACCGCGAATTGCGCCGCGCCATCGCCGCGCGCGACCAGGCCGACGCCTACCTGCGCGAAACCAACGAGCAGATGCGCCTCCACCTGCAGGAAATCCGCGTGCTGCAGCGGGCGCTGGAAGAGCAGGCGATCCGCGATCCGCTCACCGGGCTCTACAACCGGCGCTACCTGGACGAAACGCTGGAGCGGGAACTCAAGCGCGCCGAGCGCCAGCAGTACCCGGTGAGCGTGCTGATGCTGGACATCGACCATTTCAAGAAGCTGAACGACAGCTACGGGCACCCCGGCGGCGACGCGGTGCTCAAAGCCCTGGCCGCGCTGCTGCACAACGGCGTGCGCGGGGGCGACATCGCCTGCCGCTGGGGCGGCGAGGAGTTCGTGCTGGTGCTGCACGCGGCCGCGGCGGATGCGGCGATGGAGCGCGCCGAGGCGCTGCGCGCCGCGTTCGGCGCGACGCGCGTCGGCCTGGACGCCGTGCAGGTGTCGGCGACGATGTCGATCGGCGTGGCCACCTTCCCGGTGCACGCCGCGAACGCGAAGGACCTGGTGCGCGTCGCCGACGAGGCCCTGTACCGCGCC
>CAZPNH010000001.1:0-18492 GCA_964587635.1 uncultured Bordetella sp. | reverse complement strand
CTTTGCCCGGATTCATCAGGCCCTGCGGGTCCAGCGCGCGCTTCACTGCGAGCATGAGTTCCAGCTCCAGCGGATCCTTGTGGCGCGCGATTTCCTCGCGCTTGAGCTGCCCCAGGCCATGCTCCGCTGAAATCGAACCATCGAGCGCGGCTACTTCGTCGTAGATGATGCGGTTCACTTCGGCGCGGCGCGCGAGCAGCGCCGCGTCGCCTACGTTGTAGTGCAGGTTACCGTCGCCGACGTGGCCGAAGCAATAGACCGGCGCGCCGGGGAGCGCCTTGCCGAGCGCCGCGCCCGCGCGCGCGATGAATTCCGGCACCTTCGATACCGCCACCGAGATATCGTGCTTGACGTTGGCGAACTGCGCCTCGGGCACGCTTTCGCGGATGCTCCACAGCGCTTTCGACTCCGCGTCGCTTTTCGCGATCACCGCGTCGGCGGCGATCTTGCGCTCGAGCGCGTCGGCGAGCCCCTGTTCCAGTTTCCGGCCCAGGGCTTCGCCGGCGCCGCCGTCGGCCAGTTCCACCAGCACGTACCAGCCCTCGGGGCCGGGCAGCGGATCGCGCATCGCCGGCCGGTGCGCGAGCACCGCGTCCACGCAGCGCCGCGACAGCAGTTCGAAAGCGGTGATGCGGTCGCCGCAATACCGGCGCAGATGCCCGAGCAGCCGCACCGCGCTGTCCGGGTCGCGGACTTCGATCCACGCCGTCGCCGAAGCGGTCGGCTGCGGATGCAGCTTGAGAACCGCCGCGGTGATGACGCCCAGCGTGCCCTCGGCGCCGATGAACAGCTGCTTCAGGTCGTAGCCGGTATTGTCCTTGCGCAGGCTGCGCAGCCCGTTCCAGATGCGCCCGTCGGGCAGCACCGCTTCCAGCCCGAGCACCTGTTCGCGCGCGTTGCCATAGCGCAGTACGTTGACGCCGCCCGCGTTGGTGGAGAGATTGCCGCCGATCTGGCAGCTGCCCTCGGCGGCCAGCGACAGCGCGAAGAAGCGGCCCGCCTCCGCCGCCGCGCGCTGCACGTCGGCGAGCACGCAGCCGGCCTCGACCGCAATGGTGTCGTTCAGAGCGTCGAGTTCGCGGATGTGGTTCATGCGCGAGAGCGACAGCACGATTTCGCGCCGCTTGCCGGTGGGCACCGAGCCGCCAGAGAGGCCGGTGTTGCCGCCCTGCGGCACGACGGCGACGCCGGCCCCGGCGCACAGGCCCACCACCGCCGATACTTCGGCCGTGCTCGCGGGCCGCACCACGCCTTCGGCGGCGCCGCGGTACTGCTTGCGCCAGTCGCTGAGGTAAGGCGCGGTATCGGCACCGGCAGTGAGGACGTTTTTCGCGCCGACGATTGCGGCGACCGCCTCGAGGAAGGGATTTTCCATGAACCTTGACGGGGATTTTCCCACACCTTAACTTGCAAGCCGGATGAGAAGACTGCTCGCAAGCGTTCTGCTGGCCACCGCGTGCGGGCTCGCGCGGGCGCAGGCCCCGGTCACGGTGGGCGTGGTGATGCCGCAGTCGGGAAACCTCGCCGACGTCGCCGCCGACCTGCGCAAGTCGCTGCTGCTGTGGCAGGAGGAAGTGAACGCCGGCGGCGGCCTGCTCGGCCGGCACGTCGAACTGCGCCTGCTCGACGACGGCTCCGAATCCACCGAAGTCGCCAAGCTCTATGAGCAGCTGATTCGCGAGCACAAGGCGGATCTGCTCATCGGCCCGCTCGGCTCGGCGGCGTCGCTGGGCGCGGCGGCGGTGGCCGAACGCAACCACCGCGTCCTCATGAACGCGACCGGCGCCTCGCGCGTGGTGCACCGCTCGGGCTTCCGTTACGTGTTCCAGACGGCCACGCCGCTCGCCGCCTACGGCGCCAGCGCGCTCGACCTCGCGCGCAGCCTGGGCGTGAAGCGCGTCGTGCTGCTCGGGCGAGATGATCCCGGCGCGCGCGAAATGGCGGGCCGCGCGCGCGAGGACGCCGCTTCGTTCGGGCTCGCCGCCGGCGAAGTCGAGGTCTACGCGCCGGGCACCCCCGATTTCGCGCCGCAGGTGGCGCGCGCGAAGGCTGCGGGCGCCGAGGGCTGGATCGCCTTCGGCCTGCCCCAGGATGCGGCCGAGATGGTGATCAGCCTGCGCAAGCTGCGCTACGCGCCGCGGCTGTTCATCGTGCAGGGCGCGTCCGATCCGGAATTCATCAAGCGCGTCGGCCAGGATGCCGAATACGCCGTGGGCGTCTCCCCCTACGAGCGCAAAGCGGCGACGCGCGGCAACGCGCAGTTCGTCCAGGCCTACGCGAAGAAGTGGTCCGCCGAACCGGGCGCGCTTGCCGCCGAAGGCTATGCCGCGGCGAAAGTCCTGGAGGAAGCCGTGCGGCGCGCCGAGAGCTTCGATCAGGAAAAGCTGCGCGAAGCGCTCGCCGCGCTCGAGACCGAGACGCCGCTCGGTCCCTACAAGGTGGACAAGACCGGCGCCCAGACCGCAGCGCGGCCGCTGCTCGAGCAGATCATCCGCGGGCGGCGGCAGATCATCTGGCCCGAGCCGCTCGCGACGGCGAAGTGGCAGCCCTTTCCCGCCTGGGACGCCCGCAAGCCGCTGAAATGAGATGAGCGACGCGCAGCGGATCGCCTTTCCGCTGGCGATTACTTTCGCCATCCAGACGCTGGTGGCGCTGGCGGTGTACTGCGCGCCGGTGATGGCGCCGGTGGCCGGGCCCGCGCTCGGCTTTTCGCCGGCGGTGGTCGGCTACTACATCGCGGCTTCCTATTTCGGCAGCATGGCCGGTTCGGCGGCGGCCGGCGGCTGGGTGGCGCGTTTCGGCCCGATTCGCGTCAGCCAGGCGGCGCTCGCGCTCTGTTTCTGCGGCCTCGCGCTGGCCGCGAGCGCGGTGCCGCCGCTGGTGATGCTGGGCGGATTCATCGTCGGCCTGGGATACGGCCCGACCACGCCGGCGAGCTCGGCGATCCTGGTGCGCACGCCGTCGCGCAATTTTTCGCTGATTTTCTCCATCAAGCAGACCGGCGTGCCGGCGGGCGGCGCGCTGGCGGGCATGCTGGTGCCGGGGATGATCCTCGCGGTCGGCTGGCAATGGGGCGCGGTGGCGATCGGCGCGGCCTGCCTCGCCCTGGCGCTGGCGATCGGCGGCGTGCGCCGGCGCTACGACCGGGACCTGGATCCAGGCGCGCCGGTGTCGCTGCGCTCCGCGTTCGCGCCGGTGCGCCTGGTGCTGGCGGACCGGCGCCTGCGGCAACTGTGCCTGACGGGCGTCGTGTACGGCGGCGTGCAGATCACGCTGGTCACCTATCTCGTGACCTTCCTCGTGGAGAGTTTCGCGCTCACGCTGGTCGCGGCCGGGCTGGTGATGGCGGCCGCGCAGGTGGCGAGCGTGACCGGACGCGTGCTCTGGGGCGTGCTCGCCGACCGCGTGCTCACCCGGCGCACGATGCTCGGGCTGCTGGGCATCGGCATGGGCGTCTCGGCGCTGGTGGCGCTCGCCGCCGGGCCGGGCTGGCCGCTGTGGCTGCTGATCGTGTACGCGGCGGCATTCGGCGCCACCGCGGTCGGCTGGAATGGCGTATTTCTCGCCGAGGTGGCGCGCCTTGCGCCCGAAGGCCGTGCCAGTTCGGCCACCGGCGGCGCCCTGTTCTTCACGTTTCTCGGCGTGGTGGTGACCCCGCCGCTGTTCAACGCTGTGCTGGCGCTCGCCGGCAGCTATTCGGTCTCCTATTCCGCGTTTGCGGCGCCCGCGCTCGCGGTCGGCATCTGGATGCTCGTTAGAATTCCAAAACCATGACTGATATTCCCGAAGGATTTCACCCCGTCCAGCGGCCGCAGCCCAACCCGTTCAATGAGCTGGTGGGTCCTTTTTACGCCAGACGGCAAGGCAAGGACATATCGCTCGGTCTGCGTATCGAGGAACGGCACTGCAACTCCCGCGGTATCTGCCACGGCGGGCTGCTCGCCGCGCTCGCGGACGTGGCGCTGGGCTACGCGGCGCTGGCCTTCTCCAAGGGCGCGACCAGTTTCGTCACCGTCAACCTGTCACTGGATTTCGCCGGCAGCGCGAAGACCGGCGATTGGGTGGAGTCGCAGGCCGAGGTGCAGAAAACCGGCTCGCGCATCGCTTTCGCCAACGGCTACCTGGTGGCAAACGGCGTGCGCATCGTGCGCATCGTGCGCGCGAGCGCCCTTTTTGCGTTGTCCGCTTCCCCGAAATAAATGAAGGATGTGATCCTCGCCCACGGCCTGTGGGCGCCTGGATTGGTGATGAAACCGCTTGCCATCCGCCTCGAGCGGGAAGGGTTTCGCTGCCACAGCTTTTCCTACGGCGGCCGCTCCCGGCCGCTGGAAGCCCACGCCGAGCGGCTGGCGCGCTTTGCGCGGGCCATCGGCCGGGCGCATTTCGTGGGCCACAGCCTCGGCGGGCTGGTGATGCTCAGCGCCCTGCAGTCCGATGCCTCGATTGCGGCCGGCCGGGTGGTATTGCTCGGCACACCCGCACGCGGCTGCCTTTCGGGGCAGCGGCTGGCGCGGCGCGCCCACGGGCGATGGCTGCTGGGCGAGAGCGAGAAGCTCTGGCGGGAGGGCGCCGAGGCGCGCTGGACGCGTTCCGAGCCGCTGGGCATCATCGCGGGAACGATGCCGTTCGGGCTCGGTCGAATCATCGGCCGGCTTCCCGGACCGAACGATGGCGTGGTCCGTGTCGAGGAGACGGCGGTGGACGGTATGACCGAGCGTGTGGTGCTTCCCGTCAGTCACAGCGCCATGCTGGTCTCCTCCCGCGTCGAAAAAAACGTGGCTGCGTTCCTCAACGACGGACGGTTTTCTGCGCTTCCTCGCTAGCCTGCTTGCCATGTTGTTGTTGTCGGGTTGTGAAACGCTGGCCTACTACGCGCAGGCGATCAACGGCCAGCTCACGCTGCTGTCGCAGGCCCAGCCGGTGGATTCGGTGATCGCCGACCCGGCCACGCCGCCGGCGCTGCGCGAGCGGCTGGAACTCTCGCGCTCCATTCGCGACTACGCGAGCGCGGAACTCAAGCTGCCGGACAACGGCAGCTACCGCAGCTACGCCGACATCGGCCGGCCCTACGTGGTGTGGAACGTGGTGGCGGCGCCCGAGTTCTCGCTCGAGCCGGTGGAGTCCTGCTTCCCGGTGGCCGGCTGCGTTCCCTACCGCGGCTTCTTCTCCAGGGAGGACGCCGAGCGCCACGCCGCGGCGCTGCGCGCGGCGGGCAACGACGTCAACCTGCGCGGCGTGGCGGCCTATTCGACGCTCGGGCGCTTCAACGACCCGCTGCTCTCGAGCTTCATCCGCAACCCCGACGCCGAACTCGCGCGGCTCATCTTCCACGAGCTCGCGCACCAGCTGCTGTACGTCAAGGGCGACTCGACCTTCAATGAATCCTTCGCGGTCGCGGTCGAACGCGCGGGCGTGCAGCGCTGGCTGGCGGCGACGGGCCGCAGCGCGAGCCTCAAGGTTTTTTTCGAAGGCCAGGAAACCAGCCGGAAATTCTTCGAGGAACTGGCGCAGGCGAGGACGCGCTTGAAAGCGCTCTACGGCATGCCGCTGCCGCCCGAGGTCATGCGGGAAAGGAAGCGCGCGGAATTCGCCGAACTGCAGAAAGCCCTGGAGGCGAACTCCAGGTACAGGGTGCTGGAGCCGAACAACGCGCTCATCGCCTCGTTCGCGACCTACACGCAGCTGGTGCCCGCCTTCGAGAAGCTGCTCGCCGAGGAGGGCGGCGACCTGGAGCGCTTCTACGCCAGGGCGAAGAAGCTGGCCGCCGGGAGCAGGCCGTTCAACTGAGCGCTCAACTGAGCGGGAGGTCGACGTTCTTTTTGAAGGCCTGGCGCGCGCAGAGGCGCTCGAACCAGGCCTCCAGGTTGGGGAGCTTCGGACGGTCGATGGGCAGCCGGATCCAGCGCTGCACTTCGCAGCCGATCGGAATGTCGCCCATCGAGAACGGCCCCGCGACATACATGCGGTCGGCGAGCGCGGCATCGAGGATCTTCGCCATCTCGCCCGATTTCACGCGCGAGGCCTCCACCGCCTTCGCGTCGCGCTTTTCGGCCGGCGTGCGGATGAGATTCCAGAACGCATCGCGCACGCTTCCCTGGAACGAGAAGGCCCAGTCCATCCACTGGTTGGAGACGGCGCGCGCGCGCTCGTCCATCAGCCAGAGCACGCCCTTGCCGTATTTCGCCGACAGGTAGCGCACGATCGAGTGCGACTCCCACAGGACGAAGCCGTCCTCGTCCATGGTCGGCACCAGGCCGTTGGGGTTCATCTTGCGGTACTCGGGCGTGTTGACCACGCCGAATTGCATGCCGGCATCGCTGCGTTCGTATTCCAGGCCGAGCTCGTCCAGGCACCACAGCGCCTTCTTGACGTTGACAGAATTGATCCGGCCCCAGATTTTCAGCATTGCATTTCCTCAGTAGCCTTCGGCCTGGCCGCTAAAAGCCTGCGGCTTGTCCGTCACGGCGCGGATCGCTCGCGGCGAGCCAGCCGCCGTCCATCTTCCAGATCATCTGCCCGCTGCCGAACTGGTTGTAGTCGTCCACTGTGACGATGCGGTGCCCGCGTTTGCGCAGGTCCTCGACCACCGCGGGCGGGAAATTGTCCTCGACGCTCACGTCGATGCCCTGCACCCAGCGGAAGCGCGGGCCGTCGCAGGCCGCCTGCGGGTTCTGGCCGTAGTCGGCGATGCGCACCATCACCTGCGCGTGGCCCTGCGGCTGCATGGTGCCGCCCATGACGCCGAAGCTCATGATGGGTTGGCCCCCCTTGGTCACGAATCCTGGAATGATGGTCTGGTAGGGGCGCTTCTTCGGGCCGACGCGGTTCGGGTGGCCTTCCTTCATGACGAAGGTGGCGGCGCGGTTCTGCAGCGAGATGCCGGTGCCCGGCACCACCACGCCCGAGCCGAAGCCCATGTAGTTGGATTGGATCATCGACACCATCATGCCCGCGGCGTCCGCGGCGGTGAGGTACACCGTGCCGCCCTGCGGCGGGATGCCGGCGGCGAAGGGCTGCGCCTTTTTGCGGTCGATCAGCTTCGCGCGGTCTTTCAGATAGCCCTTGTCCAGCAGCTTCTCCGGGTCGAAGGGCATGTGGTCGATGTCGGCGACGTAGGCCATGGCATCGGCGAATGCAAGCTTCACCGCTTCGATCTGCAGGTGGAAGCTTTCCGCCGAATCCAGCGGGATCGAAGCCACGTCGAAATGCTCGAGGATGCCGAGCGCGATGAGCGCGACGATGCCCTGGCCGTTGGGCGGAATCTCGTGGATGGTGTAGCCGCGGTAGTCGTGCTGCAGCGTGCCCACCCAGTCGGACTTGTGCGCGGCGAGGTCCGATACCTGCATCGCGCCGCCGTTCTTCTTGGCGTGGGCTGCCAGCTTTTCCGCCAGTTCGCCGCTGTAGAACGCCGCGCCCCGGGTGGCCGCGATTTTTTCCAGCGTCGCGGCGTGGTCGGCCCACCTGAACACCTCGCCGGTCGCCGGCGGCCGTCCGCCCGGCATGAAGGCCTCGGCGAAGCCGGGCTGGACTTTCAGTTCCGGCACCTGCGCCGCCCACTGCCTGGCGATGGTCGGCGAGACCATGAATCCCTCGCGCCCGTAGCGGATCGCCGCCTCGAAC
This sequence comes from uncultured Bordetella sp., assembly GCA_964587635.1. Lineage (GTDB taxonomy): Bacteria > Pseudomonadota > Gammaproteobacteria > Burkholderiales > SG8-39 > RBG-16-66-20. The sequence goes on along the minus strand of CAZPNH010000001.1, from coordinate 10,872 downwards.
AGCTTCTCGAAGGGCAGCTTGCCGAATTTCCGGTGCAGCTCGACCCACGCGGAGACGCAGCCAGGCACGCTCACCGAATTCCAGCCGCGCACCGGCACCTTGCCCTCCTTGGCAAAGTACTCGGGCGACCATGCGGCAGGCGAGCGGCCCGAGGCGTTGAGGCCATGGAGTTTCTGTCCGTCCCACACGATCGCGTAGGCGTCCGAGCCGATGCCGTTGGAGACGGGCTCCACCAGCGTCAGCGTGATCGCCGTGGCGAGGATCGCATCCACCGCGCTGCCGCCCGCGGCGAGCATCTGCACGCCCGCCTGAGCAGCGAGCGGTTGAGAAGTGCAGACCACGTTCTTCGCGAACAGCGGCTTGCGCGGCCAGTTGTAAGGGAATTGCCAGTTGAAGGGGACGCTCATGGCGCCATTGTAAGCGGCCCGCGCCCGGATGCTGCATCGCGTCGGCGTAATTTCGCTAGACTGACCGAAGGCTGGGGAGACCGATGCTGGAGCGGCTGACCAAGATCGCCATCGCTGTGGTTTTCATCGCCGCCGGAATCGCCGGTTTCTTTCTCGGCAATCCGGCGCAGAAATCGCGCGCCAGCCAGGACGAGGCGTGCCGCGTGAAATGCGCGGACCTGCGGAAATTTCACCGGCTGGCGCCGGTGGCGCCAGCCAAGAACGACGGACCGTGGAACTGCGAGTGCTACTGAACTAAAACCGGGAGAGAACGCATGGCAACGCTGACCATCAATGGGAAAAAGTACGAACTGGAGGCCGAGGCCGACATGCCGCTGCTCTGGGCGATCCGCGAGCAGGCCGGGCTCACAGGCACCAAGTACGGCTGCGGCGTGGCGCAATGCGGCGCCTGCTCGGTGCACCTGAACGGCCAGCTGGTGCGCTCCTGCTCGATCCCGATCGGCAGCGTCAAGGCCACCGACAAGATCGTCACCATCGAGGGCCTGTCGCGCAACGCGAGCCACGCGGTGCAGAAGGCCTGGCTCGAGCTGGACGTGCCGCAGTGCGGCTACTGCCAGTCGGGGCAGATCATGGCGGCGGCCTCGCTGCTGGGGAAGAACGCCACGCCGACGGACGCGGACATCGACGCGGCGATGACCAACATCTGCCGCTGCGGCACCTATCAGCGCATTCGCGCCGGCGTACACCGCGCGGCTGCCATGCTGGCCGGCAAGAAAGGCTGAGGAATCCATCATGAAAAAGAAACTCCTCGATCCTTCGCGTCGTGAATTCATTGTCAATTCGGCTGCGGCGGGCGGCGGCCTGGCGCTCGGCCTGCACCTGCCCCTCGTTTCGGCCGAGGAGACTGCGGGCGCCGAAGTCAATCTGTGGGTGGCGATCAAGCCCGACGACAGCTGCGTCATCCGCATCGTGCGCTCGGAAATGGGACAGGGCACGCGCACCGGTCTCGCGCAACTCGTCGCGGAGGAGCTGGAGTGCGACTGGAAGAATGTACGCACCGAGAACATCACCGCGGGCCGGAACTTCGCGTCCAAGCGCGCCTGGGGCGAGATGGGCACCGGCGGCAGCCGCGGCATCCGCACTTCTCAGGACTACGTGCGCCGCGGCGGCGCGGCGGCGCGCATCATGCTCGTGCAGGCGGCGGCGAATCAATGGAATTTGCCCGCCAGCGAGCTGACGGTGTCGAACGGCATCATCACGCACCCCGCGTCGAAGAAATCGACGACCTATGGAAAAGTCGCCGAGGCGGCGGCGAAGCTCGCGCCGCCCGATCCCAAAACGATCGCGCTCAAGTATCCGCAGAAATGGAAGATCGCCGGCAAGCCGGTGAAGCGGCTGGACACGGCGAACAAGCTGGACGGCTCGAAGGTCTTCGGCATTGATCTCAAGCTCCCCGGCATGCTGAATGCCGCTGTGAAGCAATGCCCGGTATTCGGCGGCAAGCTCGTCAGCTTCGATGCCGCCGCTATCGCCGGCATGCCCGGCGTGAAAGGCGCGGTGAGAGTGGACGAAGGAACCGTTGCGGTGGTCGCCGACAGCTGGTGGCACGCGAAGAAGGCGCTCGAGGCGCTGCCCGTGGTTTGGGATGAGGGCACGGGCGCGGCGCAGTCGAGCGCGAAGATCGCCGAGCACCTGAAGGCCGGCCTTGCGGCGACCGACGTGTATGCGAACCGCAGCGAAGGCGATGCGCTGAAGGCGATCGAGGGTGCGGCGAAGAAAATCGAGGCGGTCTACAGCACGCCTTTCCTCGCGCATGCCTGCATGGAGCCGATGAACTGCACCGCGCGCGTCACGGCGGAACGCGGCGAGGTGTGGGTGCCGACGCAGAACGCCGAGGGTTCGCTCGCCGCGGTGTCGGAAGTGTCGGGCCTGCCGCTCGCCAAGTGCGAGGTCTACCTGCAGGACCTGGGCGGCGGCTTCGGCCGGCGCGGAAGCACGCAGGATTTCGTGCGCCAGGCGACCGCCATTGCGAAGCAGTTTCCCGGCGTGCCGGTGAAAATGCTGTGGAGCCGCGAGGAAGACCAGGCGCACGATTTCTACCGGCCGATCTCGCAGTGCAAGCTGAGCGCGGGCCTGGATGCGGGCGGCAAGCTGGTCGGGCTGCACGTGCGCCTGTCGGGACAATCGATCAACGCCTTCGCCAATCCGGCGAGCGTCGCCGACGGCAAGGACAAGCGCCAGCTGCAGGGCTGGTGGGAGGAACCCGGTGACGCGCAGCTCGGCTACACGGTGCCGAACCTGCTCGTCGAGTACGCAATGCGCAACACGCACGTGCCGGTGGGCCCGTGGCGCGGCGTCAATACCAACCAGAACGGCGTCTACATGGAATGCTTCATCGAGGAGGTGGCGCGCGCCGCCGGCCGCGATTCGGTGGAATTCCGCCGCGAACTGATGGCGAAGCATCCCAAACATCTCGCGGTGCTGAACGCGGCCGCGGAAAAGGCGGGCTGGGGCAAGCCGCTGCCGAAAGGCCTGCATCGCGGCATTGCGCAATTCATGGGCTACGGCAGCTACTCGGCCGCGGTAGCCGAGGTCTCGGTGCGCGCGGGAGAAGTAAAAGTGCACCGCATGGTGCTCGCGCTGGATTGCGGCCACGCGGTCAACCCGCAGCAGATCGCGGCGCAAGTCGAGGGCTCGGTGGTGTACGGCCTCTCGGCGGCGTTTTACGGGGAGATGACGGTCGAGAACGGCCGCATGATGGAGCTCAACTTCGACAAATACCCGGTGCTGCGCCTGGCTGAAATGCCCAAGGTCGAGACCGTGATCGTGCCGAGCTACGATTTCTGGGGCGGCGTGGGGGAGCCGACGATCTGCGTGGTGACGCCTTCGGTGCTGAACGCGATCCACGCGGCGACCGGCAAGCCGGTGCGCAGCCTGCCGCTGAAGAACGTGAAACTGGCCTAGAAGGCGGGGACTAGAAGGATAGTACGACGCGGCCGAGCACCTTGCCGGCCTTGAGGTCTTCCAGGATCGCGGTGACTTCGCCGGCCGGCCGGGTGGTGACCGGCGTTGGCTTGAGTTTTTTCTTTTTGGCCAGCGCGACCACTTCCTTCAGCTCCTGCAGGTTGCCGACGTAGGAACCGACGATGCCGATGCCCCGCTGCGCGATCGGCGGCAGCGGGTAGACGAGTTCGCCGCCGAACAGGCCGCAGATCACATAACGCCCGCCTTTCCGGATCGCGCCGATGCCGAGCGCCGCGGTGGCCGGCATGCCGACCAGGTCGATGGCGCCGGCGAGGTTGCCCATGGCGAGCGCCGCCAGTTTCTGCGCGGCATCGGGCGAGCGCGTGTCCAGCGTCAGCCTGGCGCCCAGCTTCTTCGCGGCTTCCAGCTTCGCCGGATCGATGTCGCAGGCGATGATGTTCTTCACGCCCTTGGCGCGCAGCACCGAAATGCAGATCAGGCCCAGGCCGCCGCAGCCGATCACCGCGACCCAGTCCTTCGGACCGAGCTCGGGCAGCTTGGCCGTGGCGCTGTAAGTGGTGAGGCCCGAGCAGGCGAGGGTGGCGGCGAATGCGTCGTCGATGCCGCTCGAGTCGACCAGGTATTTCGCGTCCGGCACGAGGACATGGCTCGCGTAGGCGCCGGGGCGATTGACGCCGAGGAAGCGCGAGCCGGAGACGCAATAATTGTCGAAGCCCGCTTTGCAGACCGGGCACTTGCCGCAGCCGATCCAGGGAAAGACGAGGCGTTTCTGGCCGGTTTTCACGCCCTTGGCTTTCGGGCCCACGGCCTCGACGACCCCGAACGGCTCATGGCCGAGCGTAAAGGGCGGAACGCAGCCGCGTTCCTTTACATAGAATTTTTTCCCGCCGCCCCAGTCGAAATAGCCGTCCCAGATGTGCAGGTCGGAGTGGCACACGCCCGAGCGCGTGATGCGCACCAGCACCTCGGTGCCTTGCGGCTTGGGCGTGTCGTGCATCACCTTCTGCAGCGGCTTGCCGTGTTCCATGAACTGGTAGCTGATCATGCTTTCCCCGACTCAGTCAGCGCTTGATCGATATCCCAGAGGATATCGTCGAGCGATTCGATGCCCACGGACATGCGGATCATGTCCGGGGTGACGCCCGCCTTCAATTGTTCGTCGTCGCTCATCTGCCGGTGCGTGGTCGAGGCCGGGTGGATCACCAGCGTCTTCGCGTCGCCGATGTTGGCGAGGTGGCTCATGAATTCCGCGGCGTCGATGAACTTCTCGCCGGCCTTCGCGCCGCCCTTGACGCCGAAATTGAGAAGCCCGGACGCGCCTTTGGGCAAATACTTCTGCGCCAGGGAAAAGTACTTGTTGTCCGGCAGCCCCGGATAATTCACCCACGCCACGCGCGGATGGTCCTTGAGGTATTTCGCCACCGCGAGCGCATTGCTGCAATGGCGGTCCATGCGCACGGGCAGCGACTCCAGCCCCTGCAGCAGCAGCCAGGCGTTCATCGGCGACAGCGTCGGGCCGAAGGTGCGCATGATTTCCATGCGCGCCTTCATGGTGTAGCCGAAGTCGCCGAAGGTCTCGTGGAAAATGACGCCGTGGTAGCCGGGCGAGGGCGTGGTGAATTCCGGGAACTTGCCGTTGCCCCAGTTGAACTTGCCCGATTCCACGACCACGCCGCCCATGGTGGTGCCGTGGCCGCCGATGTATTTGGTCGCCGAGTGCACCACGATGTCCGCGCCCCAGTCGAACGGCCGGCACAGGTAGGGCGACGGCACGGTGTTGTCCAGCACCAGCGGGATCTGCGCGTCGCGCGCGATATTCGCGAGCGCCTCGATGTCGACGATGTTGATGAGCGGGTTGCCGAGCGTTTCGGCGTAGATCAGCTTGGTGTTGGGTTTGATTGCCTCGGCGAATTTCGCGGGATCGTCCGGATGAACGAACGTCGTATCAATGCCCAGTTTCTTCAGATTCACGCCGAGCAGCGTGTGCGTGCCGCCGTACAGCGTGGAAGCGGAAACGATGTGGTCGCCCCCCTTGCACAGCGTGAGGATCGCCGTGGCCTCGGCCGCCTGGCCGGTGGCGGTGGCGAGCGCGGCGCGGCCGTTCTCGATCGAGGCCATGCGCTCTTCGAACACCGCCACGGTCGGATTGGAAATGCGCGAGTAGACGTTGCCGAAAGTCTGCAGGTTGAACAGGCTCGCCGCGTGCTCCGCGGAGTCGAACACGAACGAGGTGGTCTGGTAGATGGGCGCGGCACGCGCGCCGGTTGCCGGGTCCGGAATCTGGCCCGCGTGCAGGCACAGCGTTTCAAAGCCGAATTTGCGGTCCGCCATGCATTAATTTTACAGCGGCAGGAACTACGCCGAGAGCGGCGTCACCGTAACCCGGACCTCGAGCTCCTGTTCGCCGCCGCCTAGGATCACGCCGCGCATCGGCGTGACGTCGCTGAAGTCCCGGCCCCAGGCGAGCGTGACGTGCGCGTCGCTGACCAGGCAGTTGTTGGTGGGATCGAAATCCACCCAGCCGGCTTCGCTGCAATATACCGACACCCACGCATGCGATGCGTCGGCGCCGACCAGGCGCGGCTTGCCGGGCGGCGGCGAGGTGAGGATGTAGCCGCTGACGTAGCGCGCCGCGAGACCTAAGGTGCGCAGGCAGCCGATCATCAGGTGGGCGAAGTCCTGGCACACGCCGCGGCGCTTGGCGAGCACTTCGCGCAATGGCGTGGAAACGCTGGTCGCCTTCGGGTCGAATTTGAAGTCGGCGTGGATCTGCCGCGTGAGATCGAAGGCCGCGGCCACCAGCCCCTTGCCGGCCGCAAAGCTCGGCGCGGCGTAGTTTGCCAGGTCGCGGAAGCACTCGACGTGCGGCGATTCGAACATGAACTCCGCCCCCTCGAGCGCGTGTTCGCTGCCGGCGTGGCGCAAACGCTCGCGCATTTCCTCCCACGGCGCATCGCGCGCCGGCGCCGTCCTCGGCGCGACCGTGACCAGCGATTCGGCGCGCACCGACAGCTCGTGGTGCGGCGTGGCGAGCACGATCTGCGTGACCGGGTTGCCGAAGTAGTCGCTGCGCCCCGCGGTCTCGGCCGGTTCCGGCGCGATGGCGACCTGGTGCTGCTCCAGCGTCTGGAAATCGAGTATCCGCGGCGTCAGGTGCAGCAGCTGCTGCGAAAGCACCACCGGCGCTTCGTAGCTGTACGTCGTCTCGTGGATGACCTGGTATCTCATTACATGGCAAACGTTTGCCGGTTCACTTCGCCCACGTGGGCGAAGAAGCGCAGGCCGAGCTGCTCCGACAGCCGGTAGCTCGCGGCGTACCATTCCTCCAGCAGCGCGGAGAGCCGCGCGCTGCCGTGCTGCAGGTCGACGTCCGGGTCGAGCGTTTCCAGCGCGATCATCGCGCCGTCCATGCGTTCCTCGACGCCTTCGCCGTAGGCGTCTTCGACGCGGCCGAGGAAGTCGTGCAGGCCTTTCAGCTGGAACGCGATCGAGCGCGGGTTGGTGAGGTCGCGCACCAGCAGGTCCAGCACCGGCAGCCATTGCGGGCGCGCCATGTAGCGCGAACGGTAGGTGATGCCCGAATCGGCGAGTTCCAGCACCCAGGTGAGGTCGGCGTCCGCCGGCCCGGCGAGCGCCTGCTGCAGCATGCCGCAGAGAAACTGCAGGCGCTCGAGCCGGCGGCCGATGGACAGGAAGCGCCAGCCGTGGTCCCGCGTCATGCCGTCCAGCGCGAAGCCCGCCAGCGTGATGAAGGTGGCGATGTCGCGGTCGAGCTCGGCCAGCGTGTCGGAAATGCTGACGGGTTTGCCGCGGCTGCTCGACAGGCGCCGCGCCATCTGGTTCAGCGTGCGCCAGTTGTCCAATGACAGGCGCTCGCGCAGTTGCGACGCGACGCGCAGCAGCTGCACCAGGCTGCTGGCGAGGCCGGGCCGCGCGTCGTCCGCCACCGCCATGCGCAGCAGGCGCGCGATGGCCGCGTCGTCCGTGCCCAGCTCCGCCTCGGTGAACACGCCGTTGTGGCGCAGCAGCCCGGCGATGCCCGGCCAGGCGCGCGCGCGCTCGGCGGGCGCCTCTTCGATCATCCGCAGCAGCGCGACGCGCAGCAGCCGCGCGATGTCGTCGCAGCGCTCGGCGTTGCGGCCGAACCAGTAGAGGTTCTCCACCACGCGGCTGGAGAGGTTGAGGCCGGTGCGCACCAGGTCCTGCGCGCGCGTTTCGCGCTTGAGCAGGCTGAACTGGCTCACCGGGCCCGAGGACAGCACCCAGGTGTCTTTGCTCGAGCCGCCGCGCTGCATCGAGATGACGCGCGCATCGGGCCCGGTGGCGGCGCGCGTGAGCCCGCCCGGCATCACCACGTAGCCGTTGGGGCTGGCGCAGGCGTAGACGCGCAGGCCGATGGCGCGCGCGAGCAGGTGGCGCGGCTGCGCCGGATCGCAGACCGGCGCCTGCGACAGCTGCACCAGCTCCTGCGCCACGTACATGTGCGGCCGCGCACTCAGCATCGCGGCGACGCGTTTCTTGCCGCGCGCATCCAGGTCTTCGCCGAACATGGGTTCGACGCGCATCTGCGGAAATGCGCTCTTGATCACCACGCGGTCCAGATTCGCCAGCACGTCGGCGAGCGCCGCGGGTTCGCCGCACCACCAGGTCGCGACCGAGGGCATTTTGAGCGGCTCGCCCAGCGCGCGCTCGCACAGTTTGGGCAGGTAGCCGAGCAGCGCGCCGGTTTCGAGCAGGTTCGAGCCGAGCGCGTTGGCCACTAGCACGTTGCCGCGGCGCACCGCCTCCACCAGGCCGCTGATGCCGAGCGCCGAGTCGCTGCGCAGTTCGAGCGGATCGCAGTAGTCGTCATCCAGGCGGCGCAGCAGCACGTGCACGCGCTGCAGGCCCGAGAGCGTCTTCAGCCAGACCTTGCTGTCGCGCACCGTCAGGTCGCTGCCTTCGACCAGCGGCAGGCCGAGGTAGCGCGCGAGGTAGGCGTGCTCGAAATAGGTTTCGTTGTGCGGCCCGGGCGTGACCAGCACCGTGACCGGCGCGGCGCCCTCGGCGGGTGCCCAGTGCGCGAGGCTGTCGCGCAGCGTGGCGAAAAAGCCCGCCAGGCGCTGCACGTTCAGGTCGCGGAACAGGTCGGCGAAGGGGCGCGAAATCACCAGCCGGTTCTCGAGCGCGTAGCCCGCGCCCGAGGGCGCCTGCGTGCGGTCGTCCACCACCCACCAGCGGCCGTCGGGCGCGCGCGCGAGGTCGGCGGCGTAGTGGTGCAGCATGACGTCGCCGGGTACCTTGACGCCATGCACGGGGCGCAGGAAGCCCGAATGGCCGTAGATCAGCGCCGGCGGCAGCAAACCTTCCTTGAGGTAGCGCTGTTCGCCGTAGACATCCAGCAGCACGCGGTTGAGCAAGGTCGCGCGCTGCGCGATCGCCGCCTCGATGCCGGCCCATTCCTCGGGCGGAATGATGAGCGGCAGCATGTCGAGTTCCCAGGGGCGGTCGGCGCCCTCCGGGTCGGCGTAGACGTTGTAGGTGATGCCGTTCTCGCGCACCTGGCGCTGCACCCACTGCACGCGCTCGCGCATCGCCTCCGGCGGGGTCGCCGAGAGCTGCTCGAACATGCGCTGCCAGTGCGCGCGCGGCGTCTGCGCGGCCGCCAGCATCTCGTCGTAGCGGGCGGGTCCTGCGGTGTATGCGTTCAGCAGTTCTGGCGTCATCCGCGGCGCAGGTTAGCACCCGCACCGGGGCGGTGCAAAAACCCTCGGCCTGCAGTTCAACTTGCCGCGAGGATGGTGTTTTTCAGGATGGGAGAAATCTGGGCGGCCCAGCGCCTGCCGCTGAACACGCCGTAGTGCCCCACGCCGGCCTGCATGTGGTGACGCTTGAGGTACGGCCGCAGGCCGCTGCACAGGTCGTGCGCGGCCAGGGTCTGGCCCACCGAGCAGATGTCGTCGCGCTCGCCTTCCACCGTGAGCAGCGCGGTGCGCCGGATGGCCGCCGGATTGATGCGGCGGCCGTGCCACTCGAGCACGCCGCGCGCGAGGTGATGTTCCTGGAACACCCGCTGCACGGTTTCGAGGTAGAAGTCGGCGTCCAGGTCGAGCACCGCGAAGTATTCGTCGTAGAACGCTTTCAGCACGTCTGCTTTCTCGCGCTCGCCTTCGGCCAGCAGGCGGTGCATCTCGATGTGCGCTTTCACGTGGCGGTCGATGTTCATGCTCATGAACGCGGTCAGCTGCACGAAGCCCGGATAGACGCGCCGGCCGGCGCCGGGATAGACGCGCGGCACCGTTGCGATGAGGTTGTTCTGGAACCACGAGATCGGCTTGCCGGTCGCCAGCTCGTTCACCTTGGTCGGATTGATGCGCGTATCGACCGGCCCGGCCATGAGCGTCATGCTGGCGGGCTGCATCGGGCTCGCGTCCTCGGCCATCACGGCCACGGCGGCGAGCACCTGCACGCAGGACTGGCAGACCGCGACCACGTGCGACCCCGGACCCATGGCTTCGAGGAATTTGATGACGTGGTCGATGTATTCGTCCAGCCCGAAGCGCCCCTCCGACAGCGGCGCATCGCGCGCGTTGTGCCAGTCCGTGATGTAGACGTCGTGCTCGGGCAGCATGACCTCGACCGTGTTGCGCAGCAGGGTGGCGAAATGGCCGGACAGCGGCGCCACCAGCAGCACACGCGGCTGGGGCGTATCCATGTCCTTGGCGAAACGCACCAGGGTGCCGAACGATGTGGTGCATACCGCCTCTTCGCGCACCGCAACGGTGCGGTCGCCGATCTTGACGCTGTCGATCTTGAACGAGGGCCGGCTGTGGGTGAGGGTCGTTTGCGCCAGCATTTCGTAGGCGGCCGCGAGGTTGCCCGGGCGGTCAGCGCCGCTGCCGAGCCGGGCCAGCCAGTTCTTGCCGCTGCTGGCCAGCGCCCGCACCGGGCGCATCAGGTTGTTGCAGGCTTCGTAGGCGGCATAGAGCATGGTGGGTTGCTGGCTCGTTATTTGCGTATTCAGGAGGGATGGCTGAAGCGACACTCAAGATAAGCAGCAAGAACTATTCCTCATGGTCCCTGCGCGGCTGGCTGCTGTGCCGGATGGCGGGGCTCGATTTCGAGGAGGACGCGGTGCCGATCGACGATCCGTCGACGCGCGCGGAGCTGCTGCTGCTGGCGCCCTCCTTCCTGGTGCCCTCGCTCACGCACGACGGCGTGCGCACCTGGGACACGCTCGCCATCGCCGAATACCTGAACGAACTGAATCCCAAGGCGGGGCTGCTGCCCGCGGACCGCGCGGCGCGCGCGCACTGCCGCTCGATCTGCGGCGAGATGCATTCCGGCTTCGCCAACCTGCGCGCCGCCCTGCCGATGAACCTCAAGGCCCGGCATCCGGGCTTCAAGGTCTGGGCCGGCGCCCAGACCGACATCGACCGGGTGACGATGATCTGGCGCGAGCAGCTGGCGGCCTCGGGCGGGCCGTTCCTGTTCGGCGAAC